>CAIRSO010000662.1 GCA_903881215.1 uncultured Bacteroidia bacterium | reverse complement strand
GAGAAATCTGCCAGACGATTGGCTGAGTAGGTGTGCATCTTTTCGAGCAGGGCGTTCAATTTCGGATCTTGTGCGCCCTCAACGGCCAGCACTGAGCCGAAGCCGTTTGCTTCCATTTCAAAACTCAAGACCAGCTCCTGTCCATCCTGCACTGGCTTCAGTTCCACCCCGTGCCACAGGTCGAAATAGCGGACGCCGGGGCTGGATGGCACGCGCAACTGCGGACCGTCAACCTGATAGGTATTGCGGTTGATCACAGTCCAAAGTGTTTGCCGCACGCCGGGAAACCGACTGGCAAATATACGTTTTTGTAGTGTGGGCGTGTGCGGTTCCCAATCACGGCTAACTAGCAGATCCGGATATGTGCGCATTATGGTGGCGATCCGGCGCAGGGCTTCACCATCCCGGGGAGTGATGCCATTCCAGAGACACCAGATGCTCTCCCAGGATTCGTAGCCTGTGCCGTTGAAGAATGCACTCTGCATATCCCAGTTCCTATCCCAGGCCCAGCGATCACAGACATTGACCATATGCTTGGATTCGAGCCATTTGTATTTGCTGACGGGAGGGATATAATTGGCAAACATAGACTTAGCTGGTGTTGACCAATACCCCCAAGTCATGTTGATCCAGGGCAGTTCCGCTTCCCCTTCTGACAACCCGCCTTCCGGCTGGAACGCCAGGATGTTGCCGCTCTTGTCGGATTCAGTGCGATAGCTATAGTCTTTATCCATACCCGTCATCGTGTCGCCGTTGACGCCGTCGGCACCGATCGCTTTCATGTCACGCGCAATCGCCACCGGGAGCGAAACTCCTTCGTCGCGTGACCCCTTTTGCCACCATGGCATAACGGCGAAAAGCACCTTGACGCCGCGCCGGTGGAAGTCAGCCACCATTTGTTTCAAGGCAGGAATACCGCCAGGCAGAGCGCGGAATTGGTCAAATTGATTTTGATTATCGATACCAATATTGGGATAAATTGCCCAGATCAGCACCGCATCAATGCCACCATAGCGTTTTTCCAAATCATTCAGGTAACGGTCCACCGTGTATTTGCCAGCCACCGGATCATAGAAATAGCGATCCTCGACCATCATCTGTGGCTGGATAAAGGCGCTCTGGCACCACTTCAGTTCCGGCCGGTCGTATTCAGATCCGTTATATTTCATCTCAGCCAGCTTCAGTTCGCGATAATTTTTCATATCTGCGCGCCAAACGTTCACATTGCCGTTCAGGTCTGGCCCGGGAATTATCTGGCGAGCCATCTTGAGTTTGGTCTCCAACACCTTGATGCTGCTATCTGCAGCTATGGGTTTGGTTTCTTTGGTCACCTGCGCGCTCAGTGCCAGCCCGGTCATCATCAGGATTGCTGATAAAACAAAGTTCCTAATATTCTTCATCCTCTCTTTTTAAAGTTGTTTTTACTCTGCAAACGTCGGCGATGTGGCATGGAACCTTATCCGGCAAGGTTTTTGTTGAGCCGGCAAACGAAGTGATGACTACCGCATTTTCACCCATTGTTTCTGAGGAATTCTTCTATTTCCATGCGTGCCGGCACCGAGCTTTGCGCACCCATCCGTGTTACCGATAGGGCTGCCGCCGCATTCGCAAAGCGGACGGCTTCCTCCAGTGCTATTCCTTCAACCAGCGCAACGGCCAGCGCTCCATTGAAAGTATCGCCTGCGGCGGTAGTGTCCACCGCATTTACCCTGAAGCCCGGAACGAGTTTTCTTATTCCCTCGCCGGCAACAAACGCCCCACGCGAACCCAGCGTGATGATCACGGTCTTTACACCCCTGGCAAGCAGGATATCTGCGGCTTTGGAGGCACTGTCATGGTCGTCCACTTTTATGCCGGTCAGCAATTCGGCCTCTGTCTCATTTGGCGTGATGATGGAGATCTTCCTCAACAGCTCATCGGGCAGAGAACACGCCGGCGCCGGGTTAAGGATTACCTGCACACCTCCTTTTACAGCCAGGTCGGCCGCTGCCTGAACGGTTTCCAGCGGCGTTTCAAGTTGCATGACCAGCATGCTTGCTCCGGCAAAGAGTTCGCCGGCATGGATGACATCCTCCGGAGATAGGTTGCCATTGGCACCGCCTGCCACTGCAATGCTGTTCTCTCCGTCTTTGGCCACAAAAATCAGGGCCACGCCGGATGGGCTGGACGTATCACGCAGAACATGGTCCGTGTTAATCCCTTCCTTTTTAAATCCGGCCACCGCATTGTCACCGAACATATCCACCCCAACCCGGGCAATAAAGGTTACTTTGCCCCCTGCCCGGGCAGCACCAACAGCCTGGTTCGCCCCTTTGCCACCTGCAGCGGTAAAAAACTCACCGCCCAAAATCGTCTCCCCAGGGCGCGGAATATGGTCCAGCCTGATGATCATGTCGGTATTTGAACTACCGACGACAATAATATCTTGCCTACTCACGATGTGGTCATTATAATTTCGAGGCGATCAGGATTCCGAGGCCAATCAGGTAGAAGATGAACATCGCTGCCAGCAGTTTATTGGTTCCTGAGGATGCCCCCTTGAACTCCTTCCAGATAAACACGCCCCAAAGTGCGCCAACCAGTGTGGCACCCTGACCAAGGCCATAAGCCAGCGCAGGATCGGCGGCGGCTGCAGCTATAATGTTGAAGCTCATGCCGAGACTCCAGATCACCCCGCCGAGTATTCCTATTCCATGGAGACGCATATTGCCTGTGGTAAAGTAATCACCGAACGGAACCGGCGCACCGGTGAACGGTTTGACCATCATGATGCTGTTCCAAAGGAAGTTCGATACCAACAGGCCGACTGAAAACAGCACGATCGCGGTATATGGACTGAGCTTACCTGCTTCCAGCATATGCGTTACAGGATCAATTTTACCCATGGATTGGGCAACGAAGCTGTAGAACCAGCCCATGAACAAACCAGCCGCCACCGAGATAACGATCCCTTTCCTTGGTGTCTTCTTAACGCCGCTCTTCAATTGTTTGTAGGCGATCGCATCGAGGAGGATGGCGACCATGATTGCTGCCACACCCAGCCCAAGCATCGGTACATTGCCAACCCCGGTGGAGAGATAAGTGGTGATGACACCGAGACAAAGCGCAAGTCCTACGCCGACAGGAAAAGCAACCGCCATACCTGCGATATCGATGGCCGCGACAAGCAGGATGTTCGAGAGGTTAAAGATCACACCCCCGAGAAATGCCGAACCTAGCCATTCCCTGTCAGCCTGGCGCAGGTCGGCCAGGAAAGATCGTCCTCCTTCACCGGTGCTGCCAAAGGTGAATGCCATTAAAATGGCCAACAAGAATACTCCAATGGCATAATCCCAGTAAAAGAGTTGGAAGCGCCACTCCTTGCTTGCCAGCTTCTGTGTGTTGGCCCAGGAGCCCCAGCAAAACATAGTGACGATGCACATCGCCACCGCAACAGAATAAGATTCTACAATAATCATAAATTTTTCCCCTTCTTTTATTGATTGATTAATAATATCTGTGTTTCCAACTGTTTACATCAATTTATATCCCCCATGTTTTTTGCAAAGTTCAATGAACGATAAAACCCTTTCAGAAGAAAAATCATTATAGGTAATCCCGCCACTCTTCGGTGAGAATCATCACTTTTACGTACGGAACATCATCCAGACCGATGTTCCTGATAAATGCCCGTATAGCTACCAGGTAGATCAGCAATGCGAGTGCATTTTTCATTAGTATAATATTTTGGTTCATTTTTTCTTCACTAAAAGCACCCAGTCATTTATATCAGGCTTATCGCCGATAACATAAGTACCATCCGCAATTGTTACAGTTGTAGCAGCGTTGAATATTCCGGTAATGGGATTGTACCATTGGACAGAGTAGGATACTTTGGCCAGACCTTTCAAAGTACCCGTATATTTATTTGTATTGTTATAAAAATAGGCTACATAAAGGTCGTTGTTTTTACTTGCTACCGAATACCAGGACCCATTATTGCCAAACCAGACAGGATCATTAAAACGAGGAGTTAAATTCCACCATTCAATCGAATTAAAGAAATTACGCATATAGCCCATTTGATATGCTGATGGAAATTCAACACTCTGTTCCCATTTGGTGTTTTTATCTGCGATGGTGATTGTAATACCATCCCGAACTGTAGGTTTATCCATATTATACGTACTGTTATAAGACCAGATATCTGCGGCTCCATAGCCAAATCCATACATTCCATTCAGATAGGCAGTCCAGCCCTGCATCCTGGCACCGAATTCCAGTGTCCATAAATGGTCATAAAGTCCCTCATAGTTTGGTGCAGGCTTACCCTGCCCGTTATTCCAGAAATCTTTTGGCACATTAAAATCTAACTGTCCATTTTTAGCAGGAGCCCATTGTACGGCAAACCACGAATGTCCCGGCAGGTCTTTAAACGATGAGTTTGATGCATTGGTAAAGGAAACATATTCCATGTGTGCCGTCTGGGGATGTTTGTATGGATCATATTTGTAGATCCAATTAGCCACCAATTTCCACGGATTTGTCGTTGAATCGTAATATGGGTTTTCGTCATTTCCGGTAGCATTCAGCCTCCCATGATAGAAGTCCTTGTCGCACTCCTGGGCTGTTGTCCACATTACAGGATATGCGCTATACCTGGCTACCCAGTATCTGCATAGTTTTTCTAAATAGGCATCTGAATATTTTGCCCGGTTCCATCCCAGCTCAGAAACAAAAAAAAGTTGCGCGTTTGCATGAACCAACCCTTTATCTGCTAAATACTGAAAGCGGGTATCTAAATCGTTAAAGCCAAAAAGGTCACCGGGTGTTATACCATCACTCAGATTGTACTTTGCGTTTGAAGGCCCTGACTGGCATACAGTAAAGCCTTGCAATACCCTCTTATCTACGATCTTTTTAAAATTTATTAATGAATTTGCAGCCATATTCCATTGTGTATCTCCCAGATAAAGGAAAGGAGTGCCATCATCATAGGTAAAATAGCGGATATTTGGTGTAGTCTTTATAAAACCATGTTTGTAAATATCCAGGTTGCCAGTGTATGCGCCACAAGTTAAAGTGCCTGTTTTATTATGTAATCCGGTATTTCCCGGATCAGAGCAAACCGTTTTATACGTCCAGTTGCCGGTCAGAGTTGGGGCAAAACGTACTTTCCAATTGTTGTCTGTATCCCAAAATGCCGGAACTTTAAGTTCCGTTCCATCTGTATGCGTAAAAATAACATCCAGGGCAACGTCATCAAAGCTACTGTTATAGGTCTTGCTACTTGTGAAAGTAAATTCAGTTACCCTCCATTGAACAGGTACATCTCCTCCGGAAGTATCAATCGGATTTTCTTCAGATATTAATTCTTTTTTGCTCCCACAACTTGAACTAAACATAGAACATATTAAAATGAAGAATAGAATCTTTGAACTTATGATTGTTTTCATCTCTGTATAATTGGTTTAAAATAATTTATATGTATTTCATGGATACTTGTGTATTTGCTATTTTTCTACTTTTAGGATTATTCCATTAAAGGCATCAAGCTCTATGGCTACCGGGTTGTTTGCGTCAGAAACCTCTCCTGTATTAGGATCCCATTTTTCAATTTTCCGGGCGGAATTAAATGACAGTGTAAATTGTTGTTTTTGATTGCTATCATTGGTTACCAGCAACACATCATGACCATCCATCCTTTTATGGCTGCACAATACAGGAATATTTGCCGGCGAAATGGTAAAATCACGTTGGATGGAACTACTCAGAATATCCTGGACCATGGCCGTTGAAAATTTTTCGACATAAATCGCCTTTCTATCCGTTTCTTTATTTTTGAAGACAGAATCCGTCACCTTTTTTATTTCGGTTGAAGGAAAGTCAGTCGATGAATTAAGGGGTAATGCATCAATGGCTATGACTTTTCCTCCTGATTTGACGAATGCTTCAACAGCTTGCCACGCAAGGATTGGTAATGTCTCCACCCCGGGCAATATCAAAACTTCCCAATTTAAATTTCCATGTATTAGATGCCCACTGGTTACTTTTGATTCTAACAGGGCTTTTGCGTCGATATAGCTGAATTCCCATTGATTATCATACAGTAAATCTGAGACTTGTCCGAATAATTTTTCAGTTTTTTGTGCCCTTGGATCACCTCCGTTTATGTCATCCCAGTTTTTTAGCCAGGTAGGCAGTGGCCTGAATTTGGACCACATCGTCTCAATCGGATACAAAACAGCAATTTTAGAGGCCCTTACTCCACCAGCCATCATAGTCGAAACTCTTGCCACATAAGTATTGAAAACCATTTTCTCCTGTTGGCTGGCATGGTCTAATTTCAGGTAATTATTAAACCTGGTCACACCACCCACTAATTGTCGGTTTACAGTCCCTTTCACATCGTTAGTCGGGGCCTCTTTGCCGTTATTTTTCTTATGATCTGATACCGGGCAGATTTCTGACATTACCTCACTTCGTCCTTCCAGTTCGGTGGCAGAAGAAGCCAGCCGGGATGAATAAAGATAACGTCTTGTATATTCTGGCATGGCAGTCAGAACATCTATTCCTGGTACATCCATTTCCCTGAAACAAGCCATGATATCGCCATACAACGGCACCTGTGCCATCATGGTTTCTTCCAGTAAGAGGTGACCCCCCGATTTCATATTCTGGGAATGACAATACTCTTTTATGGCCTGAAAAAAGTTATGGCTCATCATTTCGCTGACAAGACTGAAATATTGATAACGAAGTTTCTGACCTTCATTTCCATCATCAAGCATAAGTTGTAATAATTTGTCTTCAAGCTTATAACCAAAGTGTTTTTCAAACCCTGCCGATAGGTTGTTCTTCCAGGGATATACACCATAACCAAGATTAACATAAGGTTGTGCCATAAGGGAGGGTTCATCCGTAAATGTCGAGTAAAACAGGCTACCTAATTTACTTCCCAGTACCTCGGTATATCTTTTATGGGTCAGTTCAATAAACCGTTGAGTAACTTCGGGCATCAGCAAACTGGGGTAATGACGAACTTTCCCGCCTCGGACAGTTCCCGACTGATAACCATTCCTTAAGACATTGGTAGTAATTTGAACAACCCTCCATTCTCCTTTCGGAACATCCCAATTCAGCTCATGATCCTTTGCAAATTTTTTGATGTCAATGGTTTTTCCCAACTGATTTTTTCCATTGACAACAGGAACTCCTTTCATTGCAACAAGATTGCCTTGCATAATATTCCAGTGGATTTTGGATGGGCCATTGATAACACTGTCTTTAAACTGCAGTCCTTCAACTTCCCAATCAGGATGTTCATTAAGGATAGATCCACCTGCCATACCTGAAGGATAGGTGTTTTCGTCATACAACCAAACGTTCATGCCTTTCGACCGGGCACTTTGTGCAAACCTGAACATCGATTGAATCTCCGAATCATTTTTGAGATAATCGTCAGTCCAGTTGACATTGGTCGCAAGACCACCATAACCGTTTAACAAATACTGATTTAAAATTGAATCCTGTTTCCCGGTATCCTTCGGTGTATTATGAATGTTTAAATTCGGACGATTTTCTGCAGAGGGAGTTTTAAAAGAATTTTGAAGCTGAGCATTGCCTTCAATGCAAGACATTGCCAGCAAAATGACACAAATGATAGTTAAATATTTTTTCATATTAGTTTCTAACCGTTATTTTGAAGGCCTATGGTTATTTTTGAATCACAAAGACATTTTTCACAGCTTCCAGGTATCCATAACCATACATTGTGCATGGCATCAGGTAACTGGTTTCTGTCCATTCGTTCCAACTGTTGATGGTAATTAGGGGCACCTGTTTGGGGTGTTTATCCACAAAGTCTTTGGCTTTTCGCAAAGCAGCTTCAAAATTTGCAGGGTTGCTGTTTTTTGTGATGCCTCCGACAAAATTGTACGCTCTTGGACTGGCATCCCAGCCCACTGCAACCTGAGGATAATAAGTAGCACTATAATTATCAGAGACTTTGTTCCAAATTTTCACGGCATCTTCGACTACTTCATTATAATCCCTATCAATACCTGTCATGTGAGCAAAAACGTAATGCGTAAGTGAATTGAATCCAAGCTTTTCAATAAGTTGTTTTTCTACTCCTACAACTTTATCATTTACAATAATGTCACGCTCACCATCTAATCGCATGGAGTATTGAAATTCAAGGCCTTTATATCCAGCATTTTTTACCTCTTTCCGAAACCAGTTAAATGCATCAATAGTTTCATCAACTCCACCCAATCCCTCGATAAGTTCGTTTAAGGAGTAAAGCATAAACACAGGCTTATCGTCGATCTTATAATAATTCGGCTGTGAAAAATACTTTTCAATAAACCGGTGGCAAATCTTTTCGAATTCGACCCTGTCAACGGCTCCCTTCCAAATCAGTGACTTATCTTTCTTGGTAAAAACATCATCTGCACCACGTTTGTCCCAGCCGCGGCCTACATTGTGGTTCGCCCACATTAGATAAAATTTCATTTTATCCTTGTTTTTTGCCTTCAAAAAACCATCATTTAAATGTCCTTCCAGAAAAGGCATACGATCGTACCAGTACCAGTCGAATATGAATACATTCACACCGTGGTCTGTGGCAGCATTGATTTCCATCTCAGCCACGCAAGGGTCAGCTTCGTTGATATAACCCCAGAGTGGGTAACGGGGCTGTTCATGCCCCTTGAACTTAGCCTTGTTATTCATCACCGTTTGCCACTCTCCTATTCCATCGGGCCAGAATATTTTTGCTCTTTCGTCGGGGTGGTACGATGGCCAGACAAAAGCGGCCACATCATAGTGTTTAATGGTTTGCTGCTTATTTTTTGTCTGAGCATCCAAATTACATGATATCAATAAAGAAAAAATTGATGTAGTCAAAACTGTAACAAATGTTCTTAATTTCATATTATAATAATTTGTTTTTTAAGGTAATATGGAACTCCATGTTGTTGAAATTATTATCATTCTCTTGGATGTTGTGACGCAACATGTTCGTTTCATGATATATGATTTTTAACTAAGTTGTTATATCAATCCCAATTTTAATGAGAATGCTACTTGAAAACTTCCTTAATGGCTTCCAGATATTTCATTCCATGAATTGTATCCGGTTCAAGATAGCTACCTTCAGTCCATTCGTTCCAACAATTAATGTTGAGTATTCGGGGACCGTTGGGATCGGCCAAAAGTTTCTCTTTGGTCATTCGCAGTGCGGTTTTGAAATTCTCCGGCGTATTGTTCCCGATGGTGTTCATGAATGGATAACCTACATTCGCCCATTCCGATTTCAAATCGCAACGCGGAGATGCATCCCAGCCCATGGTTACATTCGGGATATAGGGTACTCCGTATTCTTTTTTTGCTTTGTCCCAATGTGCAAAATAGGCATCGCGGACAAAATTGTAACTGGTTTGTGTGTTGGGCAATTCAACATGGTGAATCCAGACATAGGAGGTGCTTGAATCAAATCCCAGCATTTTGATCAACTCCGGCGTATTGGAAGGTGCTTTTTCAACCGGAAGGATTGGATTTCCCCACGCCACAAGGTTCCAATGGACACCCTTCAGCCCGGTAGCTATCGCTTTTTCGCGCATTCGGTCCATGGCGGCCCTGGTGGCTTCCATACTGCCAAATCCGGATACAAATTTCTGGACATCATACACCGAGAAATAGGCTTTCCCATCGATTTTCCAATAGTTGGGTTTTGTAAAATATTCCTTAATGACGAAATCACAGATTTCATCAAAACGTTTGGGAGATACTTTCCCCGGATAAAGCAATTTTTGTGGCGCCCCACGTGTGTAAGGGTGAATATCCACCCAATCATGGTTGGCCCACATCAACCCGAATTTAATGCGTTCACAATTCTTCGCTTTCAGAAATCCATCGTCAATGCATTGATTCAGAAACGGGCCGTCTTCGTACATATACCAATCGAAAATAAAGCAGTCGACACCATTGTCCGCAGCGGCATCAATTTTCTGAGACATTACCTTTGGATCCTTTTCATCCGTGTAGCCCCAGGCAGGGACATTGGGTTGGTGATGCCCCGAGAATCGGGGTTTGGCAGCTTTTACCAGTTCCCATTCAGACCATCCTGCTCCTTTGTTGATGGTATTCCGGGGATCATCCGTATGGTAATTGGCAAAATAATAGGCAGCAACGGTAATCTTATCCGGATTGACAGCGACCTTTTTCCCTGATTTACAGGACACCGAAAAGAGCAAGAAAACAATAGAAGTAATTATGAATATTTTCATTAGATTAATCTTTTTAATGGTGAAATAGCCATCTGCCAACTGGCGGATAGCTATTTTATTAAAAGCAGAAAAACATTATAAGGGTCACATTTATTCTGCAATTTTACCACCCCGGATTCTGAACCAAACCACTGTTAATGTTTAGCTCTGATTGCGGGATGGGATACAGGTTCATTTTATCATCCCATATGCGGGTTTCAACCACTTTTGGAGTGAATGTCAACACACCTGTTCCATTTTTTGAAATATCCATACCATTAATAGAAGTGGTTGTATTTCCTATTTTCCATCTTTTGATATCCCAGAACCGATGGTCTTCAAAGGCCAGTTCAACACGGCGTTCGTTTCGTAGTTTATTTTTAAACTGATCCTGAGTCAAAGTTGCTGAAAATGCTGGCATTGTTGCCCTTACCCTGACAAGGTTCGCGGCAGCCAGTGCGGTCACGGTAAGATTTCCTGAACCCGGAGTGACAGGACCATAGGCTTCATTCATGGCCTCTGCATAGTTTAACAGCACTTCGCCATAACGGAACAAGACCCAGGTATGTATCCTTGTTGAAGGGGCGGTAGCGGTAAGTGAAATTGCCTCAATAAGGTATTTCTTAAGGTAGTAGCCGGTTTTGGTTGCATACCTCTTCGGTGGCGCATTGAGCCCTCCATTCCAGATTTCGACCGGGATACTTTTCCATAATGAACCATTGTATATTACCGTAAGGGCTAATCTCGGGTCTCGTCCGGTATATGGATTTTTGGGATCATAACCTGAGCCGGTTTCATTGATGCCAAGTCCGCCCGCCTTCATTTCGAATGCATCGACCAGGTTTTGGGTCGGACAGGTTCCCGTGTTTCCCCCCTCATAACCAATCGGGAAATTTGCAGCTTCAAAGGTATTGGCAGCTGCCTGCCTTCTTTCAAATATTAGCTCCTTGGTAGTCAAACTATTCACAACATTTGCATAGCTTGCATCGAGTGTGTAAACGGCCAAATCAATGACATCTTTGGATGCGGTGGCAGCCGCAATCCATTTGTTCTTGTCGTTTGATGGATTAAATAGCGGACTTGCCGCATATAAAAGAGTCCTTGCCTTCAGCGCCATAG
>CAIRSO010000661.1 GCA_903881215.1 uncultured Bacteroidia bacterium | reverse complement strand
TCAAATCAAAGAAAACGACCATGTAACCTTCGAACTACAAGATGGAAGAAAAGGTCTTATCGCCGTAAACGTAAAACAAGCTTAAATAAAGCAAGTTTCGAACAAAAAAAAGAGGGAATCCAAAAGATTCCCTCTTTTTTTTGTATTTTATTTCAGTGGCTGCCTGCATAAATGATCAGGCCGATTCCAAACACAAAAAGGAGGAACATTGCTGTCAGTAAACCTGAAGTTCCCTTTGATCCTTTAAACTCTTTCCAGATAAATACACCCCACAAGGCAGCGACCAGAGTTGCTCCCTGCCCTAGTCCATAAGAGATGGGAAATCCTGCCTTCCCTGCAGCGATGATACTCAATGACATTCCAACACACCAAATCATTCCGCCAAGGATGCCCGTAAGGTGCTCTTTTAATCCACCCCTGAAATATTGGGTATAACTAACCGGTGACCCTTCGAAGGGTTTCTTCATTAGTAGTGTATTGAAAATTAGATTACTAAGTAGTACTCCCAGAGAGAAAAGAACCGTGGCGGTGTATGGAGTCAAAAATCCGGCTTTCGGATGAACGAAATCATCAGCCATAGAGCTGGCAACAAAACGGTAAAATAGAGCCATCATTACTCCGCCTATTAAAGAAAGTACAATGCCTTTGGTCGGAACTTTCATTGACTGTGATGCTTTTTTTCTGTAGGCAATAGCATCAACAACAATGGCTGCAGTTACCAGACCAACACCGGCAAAAAGCCAGATGGCACTTCCTTGAGGCGTGGCCATATAATTGATAATTACTCCTAAAACAAGCGCAATCCCAATACCAACAGGGAAAGCCACTGACATACCTGCAATGGCTATGGCAGCTGCAACAAGGATATTCGCGGCATTAAATATGATGCCTCCCAATAATGCTTTCCAAAGATTTGATGGATCTGCCTGACTCAGGTCAGGAAGAAAACTTCTTCCCTGTTCGCCAGAACTACCAAGCGTGAAAGCAAAAAGCAAAGACATAAGTACGATTCCAATGACATAATCCCAGTAGAATAACTCAAATCGCCAGGATTTTTCAGCGAGTTTCTGTGTGTTGGCCCATGAACCCCAGCAAATCATGGTCACGAGGGTAAGGATGACGGCTAACGGGTAACTTTCGACGATGTACATGATGGTATAATTTAGATTTATAGCTTTATAAAGAAGTACTTAGAGTACTTAGAATACTTAGAGTACTTAGAGTTGAGAACTCCCAAAATTAGTACATGATAGACAATGGCGAAGCATTCTAGGCACTTTAAATACTCTAGGCACTCTTCTTTACTTTAGGCACTTTCTTCACTCTTCTTTAAATATAAGGGCATCGGACACATAAATCCTGCTGTCTAGCGATTCCACCTTCTTTTCTCCGGTGACAACAATTTTAAGCGTGTGCTTGCCAGGAGTAAGGTTAAGCGCATGGCAGATGTTGATGGGGGTTTGCTCCTGATTGTTGTAATAAAAATAGGTATCGAAGGAGGAATGCAATTTGCCGTCGATGTAAAGTTCTGCCTTCCCAGCATCTTTCTTCCAGTTTCCTTCGAGTGAAATAGCTGTTCCTTCAAAATCGAATTCAAGTGCCGAACCTTTTGCTGAAGCAAATTTCGCCTGATTGGCCTTGACATTATTCTCCTCCGGTCTCAATTGGAATGTTTGCCAATTGCCCGACAGTTTCCATCGTTTCTCATCAAAAATTGAAACCTTTTCACTCAATACCATTTTGGGGAAACTAACTTCGAGCGGAACCGGGACAGGCACTTGTAGCTTCACATTGATTTTGTCTGTCGTTATAGAACCTCCTTCGGCAACAATATGGCTTACAGCATATTGATATGTCTTGTCAACAGCTTTGCGGAAGGAGTAATCGGTGTAGATGAATTGAGAGTCTTGCATTTCGGTGATACCTTTCTGCATAATCTCTGGCAGATGGCTAAAGCCGTTGATGACTCCCAAAACAGCCATGGCATTGGAGGGATTGCAATCAGAGTCCTGACCGCCGCGGGTTGTGATCTCCATTGTTTTCATTGGATCACCTTCACCGTATAACAAACCAATCAGGATGAGGGCTCCATTGAATTTGGCATCGATGTTGAATGCTTCTCCGGCTGTGCAGATGTGCGTTTTGCCCCATTTATCTTCCAGAAATTTCCAGGTGGCACGCCAGTCTGAGGGATTTATTTCTTTTAAAGTAAGAACATCATGGAGGATTTTTGCATAGTCAGATTCGGCAGGTAAAGAGTTCAAAGCTTTGTCCACAATTTTGCGAATATCTTTTTCGAAAAATGCCTCAGCATATAAGGCTGAGATAAAAATGCCACCATAATATCCGTCTCCATAATTCATGATGTGGCCAATCTTATCGGCTAGCTTAACGGCACTGTTGGGCATTCCGGGTGACATAAACCCAATGTAATCGGCCTCAATCTGAAAGTCGATGTCGTTGGCATGAAAGTTAAATTCAGGAGCACCCGACCGGGGTGGGAAAATACTGTCGAAATAATTTTTCCTGGCCTGGGCGTTTGCGTGCCATAGCATGTAACCCGATTTGGCAAAAAGTTCCTGGTATTTTTTTGCCGGGGCATCAATGCCAAACTGATCCATTGTCATCAGAAAAGTAAGCTGAACATACAGATCATCCTGAGTCAGCGCGCCAATGGCATCATTTGGGGTCCAGCGAATGGAATCTTCATAAGTGCGTCCAAGTGCACGGAATTCAGTTGGTGCACCATAGGTAACCCCGAGGATTTTTCCGGCCCATCCGCCAGCAATTTTGTCTTTAAGAACATCAGGTGAAATGGATCGGATAGAAGGGTCAGGCTGACTGCAGGAAGTCAGCAATCCAAATAGTATAAAAATTAAAACATTAAGATTCTTCATATCAGTTAACAATTTATTTTGGTTGTAATCTCATCATATTAGAGTTCTATCATTTTTCTTCTCTGTAAAAAGAATCCACAGGTTTTAATCCTTTTTGAATGTTCGTACCTTCCGCCCGTCGTCGGGTTCTGATCCTTAATATATATTCGTTCGCGGACGGTTTTAAACATTCCGCATTTTTCTACAAACAGCGCGCCGCTCCACGGCTTTGATTCTATATTTCTCAATATTTGCTCCAGCGGATTGCAAATCCGTTGGAGCGTTCCGTGTTCTTTGTTTCTCTGTTCCAATTCTTCTCTGTCACAATCTTTCAAAGCCGCACTCGCCCAGTCTCCCAGTCTCCCAGTCCCCCAGTCTCCAATTCCCCAAGTCCCCCAGTCTCCAAGTCCCCAAGTCTCCCCGTCCCCCAGTCTCCCCGTCCCCCAGTCTCCCCGTCCCCAAGTCTCCCAGTCTTCTTCTAGCGCGTTCGTCGAAAAAAAGGAGGCACTGATCGAAATTTTTCTCTAATCCTTTAAATAGCCACTATCTTTCGTCTGAAATTTAAATCAATGGCTATGAGACGACTAAAAAAACTCTTTGTGATCGGTATAGTCCTGTTGTTGACGGGTTGTACCGATTTTTTTATGATTTGTTCTCTTAATCCTTTCTATCTGGATAAAAACATTCATTTTCTTCCGGAAATAGAGGGCAATTGGAACGCAACCCGCAGACCCAAGTTGTCGGAGTCGGGAAAAGACGAGGGACCTTCGGTGTGGAACCGACTGGATACTACATCCGTCTGGAAAATCAAAAGGCACATCTCCAAAGACACCAATAAAACAAAAAATGGAGCCGATACCATTGTTTATACGGTGATGAATTATTACGATGTCTCCCTGGAAAGTTGTGCACCTGACTCAGTCGTTTACCGGTTTAAAATGGTCCTTTTTAAGGTGAACAAGGGAGTCTATGCCGATTTTATGCCGGTTGAAAACAGTGGTTTGGAAAAGAGCCGGTTTGCAGCTGAAAGTTATTTTAAGGTTCATACGCTGGCCAGAATTGACCTTACCGGTGAACAATTTAAAATTTCCTGGCTGGGGGCAGAATACATGAAGGATATGATTGAGAAAAAGCGTGTCAGGGTGAGTTACCGCTGGGTGAGTGAGGCAAAAAGACTACTCCTTACCGGTAGTTCAGAGCAACTGACCGGAATGATTGAGCGTTATGCGGATGAGCCAAGGTTTGTTGATTGGGAAAACCAGCAGGCTATGCTAAAGTTAAACCGAATAAAATAAGAAACCCATGAAAATCTTAAAATATAAAAATCAGTTGGTTGTGGCCATGCATTTGCTTTTTTGGATCATATCAATCAGTGCATGGAACATCGTGTTTAATCCGGGAGTTGAAACTACCGGAGCGATAAAAGGGCTTCAGGATTATTGGCTTGACTTGCTGTTACTGGATTTTATCTTTTTCCTTTATTGCCTTTTGCCTTTTGTCTGGTGTCTCGGAAGTGCCCGAAAATGGATGAAAGTAGCTGTTTCAGTACTTTTTTTGCTGCCTGTGTGTTTTGTTCTGTTCACTTATCTTCAGCCTGAAAAAAACAGGACTGATATCTCACTGTTTACTGATTTTTTTCTTTCAGGATTTATGTATGTGCTTGTTTTTCATCTTACCATCGCTGGTGCAGTTTATTTTAATTTAAAAGTTCTCGTCGATAAATATCTGAAAATAAGCAAGTTTGTCCCATATTTGTTCGCGGTTTTATTGCTTACCGTCGCTGCTGCTATTTTAAATTTTGTGCTCTTCAACTATTTGATTGACCAACTATTCCCTTCTCTCTATTTTGTTTCCTATTTCAAGATTTGGGAACTTATTCTGATTGTTGGTGCCTATCTTTTGATTACCACGGTCACTTTTCTGGTATGGCAATATGCCGTCGTTCTGATTGCCAACCGGGACAAGGCGCAGAATGAACTTTCGGCCTTGAAAGCCCAGATCAACCCTCATTTTCTGTTCAACAACCTCAATACTATTTATTCGATGGCTTCGCGGAATGATGAAAAGACCAAGGATGTGATTTTACAACTTTCAGATTTTCTGCGGTATGTGCTTTATGATACGGCAAGTGAAATGATCCCGCTCGAGAAGGAGGTTGACATCATCCGGACTTATGTAAGTTTGCAGAAAGAAAGGGTTCATCCGGAAATTACCAGGATTGAGCTTTCAACTGAAGGTAATTTCAAAGGTGTCGAAATCGCTCCATTGCTATTGCTCCCATTGGCTGAAAACTGCTTCAAGCACAGCAAAAGTATAAATGCAGGCTTCATTCAAATTAACATTGATTTTGATGGCAAACAACTTATCTTTAAAACTGTCAACAACATTGCCCCTGGGGAAAAGCCTACTGGAGAAGGGAATGGTGGCATTGGAATTCAAAATGTAGAAAAGCGTTTAGAGTTGATTTATCCAGCACATCATTCATTGGAATACGGTGAAAAGGAAGGAGTATTCTCGCTTGAAATGAGAATTGACTTGGGTAAAAGATCAAAATAAATGTATTAAATTTATGCACCGAACCTAATAAATAACAAAAATGGCAAAAAGAAAG
>CAIRSO010000660.1 GCA_903881215.1 uncultured Bacteroidia bacterium | reverse complement strand
GACTTGGGGACTGGGAGACTGGGAGACTGGGAGACTGGGAGACTGGGGGACTGGGGGACTGGGAGACTGGGAGACTGGGAGACTGGGAGACTGGGGGACTTGGGGACTGGGAGACTTGGGGACTGGGAGACTTGGGGACTGGGAGACTGGGAGACTTGGGGACTGGGAGACTGGGAGACGAGGGGACTTGGGGACTTGGGGACTGGGAGAGGAGAGCGGGCGACAGGGCGAGTGGGCGAGGGGGCGAGTAGTGGCGGCCTGCGTCCACCCGAAAGTTTACTTCAAAAAGTTGAAACAAAGAAACGGAGAAGAATTGAAACGGGGAAACGGGGAAAAGACTGGGAGACTGGGGGACTGGGAGACTTGGCGAATGCGACTTGGTGAATGCGACTTGGAGAGATTGAAACTAAGAAGAATTGAAACAAAGAAGAATTGAAACAAAGAACCGGAGAACCTGAGAATCAAAGCCGCGGAGCGGCGTCCTGTTTGTAGAAAAGACGAGATGGCATAAAACCGTCCGCGAACAAAATTATTAAAAGACTCTAATACTGACTACGGACGGAATGAACGAATATTTAAATAGATTAGATTGTTACGAATATTGCTAAAGAGAAAGAAACAATGAAACAGAGAAACAGAGAGTTTTCTATCTTTGCAACCTTAAATTTGTAAACAATTGAAATTATGAACGCATACGTTTTTCCCGGTCAGGGAGCACAGTTTGTTGGAATGGGCAAAGACCTGTACGACAACTCTCCTGAAGCAAAAGCCCTTTTCGAAAAAGCCAATGAAATCCTTGGTTTCAACATCACAGACATCATGTTCTCCGGAACTGATGAAGAGCTGAAGCAGACCAAAGTCACCCAGCCTGCGATATTCCTACACTCCGTTTTGCTGGCCAAAATAATGGGTGAAGCCTTTCAACCTGCCATGGTTGCAGGTCATTCGCTCGGCGAATTTTCTGCACTGGTGGCTGCCAATGCCCTCTCTTTCGAAGACGGACTTCTTCTGGTTTCCAAAAGAGCGATGGCCATGCAGAAAGCCTGCGAAGTGGAACCATCAACCATGGCCGCCATTTTGGGTGTGGAAGATGCTGTTGTTGAGCAAGTTTGCAATGAAATTCCTGAAATTGTTGTTCCTGCAAATTACAATTGCCCTGGTCAGCTGGTGATTTCCGGATCCATCGAAGGAGTTGACAAAGCCTGCATCCGACTCACCGAACTTGGAGCCAAACGTGCCATCAAGCTCAATGTTGGAGGCGCTTTTCACTCACCACTGATGGAACCTGCCCGCACCGAATTGGCAGAAGCGATTAATTCGACAGAATTCAAAACGCCGGTTTGCCCTGTTTACCAGAACGTCAATGCCACTCCGGTTACTGACCCGGCACAGATCAAAGCCAACCTGATTGCCCAGCTGACGGCTCCGGTTCGCTGGACCCAAACGGTCATTAACATGCTCGCTGATGGTGCAGATTCATTTACCGAAGTTGGACCTGGCAGCGCTTTGCAGGGAATGATCAAAAAGGTGGACAGAACTGTCTTAACCATCGGAATAAGCTCGCTCTAAGTGAAATGTGCACCGATCACTGGCGAAGGACCAAACTCGCTCCAACGGATTTGCAATCCGTTGGAAAAATGATTACCAGCGGATTGCAAATCCGCTGGAGCTTCTAATGCTCCAGTCCCTGAGCCTGCCGAAGGGCCAGGTCAGCAGCTAATAGTGAAAAATGTAAAAACAAATGCGCTTCAAACTGATCTTAAAGTTAAGTGACCCACTTCGCAATATTCTGCCGGTGAACTACCAGTTTGAGTTGGGTTCGTGGTTCTACAGGATAATTAACAACTCTGAGGGCGCACTCTACAAATATCTGGTGGCTTCCGGTTATTCCCAAAAAGGGGAGCCCTTCCGGAATTTTGTGTTTTCGCATCTGATGGTTCCTGACCGGAGAATTGAGGGAGACCGACTTGTGATTCAAAGCCAGCGAATAGGTCTCATATTTTCCACTATTCCCGATGAATCCATTGCTCCGCAGGTGGCGGAGGTTTTTCAAGGCAACCACTTCTTACTCGGCGACAGAATATCGCAGGTACCATTTCTGGTCGAAAAGGTTGAGCTCTTGCCGGAACCGGAATTTACCGATAAGATGACCTTCAAAACCCTTTCTCCACTTCACCTTACCATGAAGATGCAAGGGCGAAAAAACGAGCTTTTCCTCTCCCCCGAAACATCCGGGTACGCAAGATTTTTTTATGAAAATCTGCATCAAAAATATAAAACACTTAGCGGCCATGACCATCCACAAGATCCGCTTGCAGGAAAATTTAAGCTTAGATCGCCTGTCACACAGAAGGGGATAACCTTACAAACCGGCAATCCAGGACAAAACAAACTCATTGGTTATCAGCTACGTTTCAGGCTACAAGCCGATCCGGCATTAGTCAGGGCAGGTTATTATCTGGGCTTTGGGGAGAAGAACCATCTGGGATTCGGTTGCTGCGAGATATTGTAGTAAACATGTGATAACCAATCTATATGCCTTGGATAAGGGCTTTCCTATTTGTATTTAACATTATTTAACACATGGGGGGGGGTAACCTTTTCCCTTGATGCGATATTAACAAGCAGTTGTAAAGCCTGTGATTCTACATCCAGATTTTACGATGCCTAAGACCTTAGACCCAATTTTTGATGAATTAAATTTAAACCTGCCTAAAAAATGAAGAATTGCTACACACTGAAACTCCCCTGAAACTCGAAAGAGTCTCCGAAAGTATTTATGCCGGGTTTTGGATCAGACTGGGCTCTATGTTTTTAGATGCCTTCTTCCTGTTGCCTTTAACCTTGCTGGTAGGCTATCTGAATGGCCGCGGAATCAACATGTACTATTACACGGTTGTTCCCATGTTCCTTTTTGGACTTTGGTACAACATCTACCTTCCAAAGCGATATGGCGGAACTGCCGGAAAATTGGTCGTCGGGATCAGCATTATCCGGCTGGACGGTGCACCAATTGCATGGAAAGAGGCTACCTTGCGATACCTGGTTACAATGTTTTTTGTGGTAATAACCATTGGCTTGATGATCTATTGCCTTGGCAAGGCGGACGAGGAGACCTACCTGGGTTTGGGCTGGATGAACAAAACAGGTTATCTGGTATCCCTTTCTCCCCTGTTGTTCAAAATAACCAACTGGTCACAAAGCCTGTGGAATATCAGTGAACTGTTTGTCCTGCTGACCAACCCCAGGAAACGTGCACTACAGGATTACATGGCCGGGACGGTGGTGGTCAAGGCTATCTACATTGACCGGATCAGGGAGGCCATGAAACCCTCCGCAATGGAAGAAAAAAGCTGAATATCACAAAGTCTGACCGAACATTCTTTCTGACAATTAAAAACAATTGTAACAAAATGAAATACATCAATCCAACAGCAGTCCAAATGGCCAATCGGTTCGATTGCTGCCACAACAAATTCGTCTGAAAGGCCGCACCGGATCCCAACAACCCTGCTCTGTCTCGAAAACTCGCCGGGGACAACGCTGCTCACCGGTGCGGCCAAGAAGTTGGAACCTTTCCATCTTTCAGAAGCAGGCCTTATGCAGTACATCCAAGCTGCACAAGGTAAATATTTCAGGATAAAATTAGTGTTAAAATTTTAAAATGAACTTTGATGAAAGAATTAAATGCAGACAAGATGGAGATTTTATCAGGAGGAAGTCAATTGGGGGACATTATTTGTCTTTCTGTTGCTGGAGCTGATTTAGGTACCTCAATTGGAATCGCTTTAAGAATAGTGGCAGCTGCGACTGGTATAACACTTTGGACTATTATTGCTTTAAATGCTGCATGTCTTATTTATGCATATAATAAATGATTTTTTTAAAAAGTAATTTCGTAATAATATTTTTCACTAGTGTTGTGTTATGTGCCTATTGGAGGATTATTATTCCGAACATTCTTCTGAATCTGTTGATTATTAAAGAGATGCTGAAGTAAATTCAGCATCTCTTTGAAAGAATAAAACATAATTCAACTTTAGCGATGAGTGATTGTTGAGATATAAAAATGAGATCATTAAATTTATAATTCGCAGATATTTAGCAGTATATATTTCTAATATAATTGTAATAATACTTAAGTTACCATTTTTTAAGTTAACATCTAGGTTTG
>CAIRSO010000659.1 GCA_903881215.1 uncultured Bacteroidia bacterium | reverse complement strand
TGTAACCGTTCACACCCATCAGCAAGGCTTAAACCGGTTGCAAGAGATTTACCAGTACATTAGTAGATCAGGGTGATGAAAGGGATGTTGGAAGCAATGAAGGAGGTTCATTTCCATTAAAGAACGCAAGGAATGCGTCTTTGATGAAGGAGAAAGCTGATCGCCCTTGAATAACACAGGTTGCTACGACGGACCAGAAGCACTCGCAGGCTTTCCTTCCCTTTTCACTTCGGGTACCTTGGGACACATGACGATACATAACAACAAAACGTAACGCCTGTTCAGCAATATTGTTGGTTGGATCAATACCCGGAGTCGTGATAAATTGAAAATAAGCATTGCCATGTTTTAGAAACCGGTTAGCCATGTTTTTGCAATCCTTGTCATCTGGTATATCAATGGTGGCAACCGCGATGATTATTTTACTGCAAGCATCAAGCTCGGTGGAGAATGAAGTTGAGTTCATAGAATCACGTTCATGGATGGTTTTGAAAAGCTCTTTAATAGTATCGAGCAATTTAATGCCATGCGCAGCAACTGTTTTATCTTTACGATCGCACAGATATTTGACATCACGGATAAGATGAGCAAGGCAGAACTGAAGGATAATATTGAAATCCTTCATATACTTGCGATAAGCGCTAAAATAGTCGCATCCCAGTACGCCTTTGAACTCTTTACCCAGTACCTCAATAAGCACTTGAGAACCACGAGACTTATCAATGACAAAAGCCGCAAAATCGGGAGCTCGAAAGATCCACGTCCAGAATAGTTCTCCATTTTCTTTATGGCCGGTTTCGTCTATATTGAGAAACTGCTGATCGGGTAGCTTCTTGAGCAACTCATCGTAGGCTGGACGTATGGCAAGCATGCCTTTACGAATGATTTTGGCGAGATAACCTTTGGTAACGGTAATATTTAGAATGTCACGGCAATATTTTTTGATGCCGGAAAGCGACATCGCGCCTACGAACTTGAGGAAACAAACCGTGGCACTTATATCTTCTTTGAAGAGCCCGGCTTTGATAACAGGAGGAGGGAAATCAGCATAGTGGATTTTTTTACAGTGCTCACACCAATAGGCATAGGCTTTATGCTGGTTTTTTTTCAAAGGATTTTCATTTAGTTCCACCTGTTGGAGGATGCGATCTTGATCGGGGCGCAACTGCAATTGTCCGGAGCAGTTTGGGCAGCACTCAAGGTGATAGTCAATAAACGATGTAATTTCACTCTTGTGAAACAAGGGACGCCGGTGCAAAGGATGGCCCGGC
Source organism: uncultured Bacteroidia bacterium (assembly GCA_903881215.1). Taxonomy (GTDB): domain Bacteria; phylum Bacteroidota; class Bacteroidia; order Bacteroidales; family Prolixibacteraceae; genus CAINVV01. The sequence continues at coordinate 1,829 of CAIRSO010000659.1, read as the reverse complement.
TGACCGCCAATTTTCCTTTTTGCGGTATCGGTTGTGGTTGCGGTTTGATTATGATGGCGTGGCTTGACAATGTCGCTTGATGGCGGTTTGCTTGAATTCGTCGAGTTCTTTGAAAGACAATCGACTTGACACTGAAGCTTTCTCAGGGACTTGTCCATTTCAAGGAGCTTGCTTATAGTCGGCTCTTTACCGGAGTTAAAGATCTTTTCGGCGCTACGTCTGTTCATGGCAGAGTTTCTCCCGGAAGTCTTTCGCAAGTGGTAATCCCCATACCGCCTTGATTGAGCGGTTCTTCTGATGTGTCAAATCGTTTTTGCCTCTGCCCGTAGTCACGCCCAGATAAATCCAGTTGGCGGCTTTATAGCAGGTTCCGGCAAAACGTTCCGTATCGACAAACGTTTCAAGAAAATAGAGTGGATGGTTATACATCTGCTGCCAGTCTTCTGAAATGCGTCGGGCAGTCAGGCCAAGAATATGCGATGCCAGATGTGGAACACGAACCCATGGTAGAATGAGAAACCGTGTATTATATGCCAGCAGGTGGATATTGTTACGGCGGATTTGCGGATCCCATCCGATGAATCGGTCGCGGCTGCCGATATGTCGCGGTGCGGAACTAAATGAGATACAGGCGACAGGTCGGTTTGCGCAATAGATAATGTATTTGAGATGTTCGCCTACGGGTTGCGTGTAGCCAAGGTAATGATACTGATTGACTAAATGTTTGTAGAGTGTTTCTGCTTTGGTGCGCCGGACCTGGATTATTGATAACGGATAAAGCGATCTGATCGGTACATGAATCGCAGAGGTGTCATCGGTAATAAAAACGTTATCAGAAAAAAGGTCAGTCTGGCAGTTTGATTTCTCTCTGAGTTGTGGTGGCAGACCACGGCGCGGGGGAAGTTTGATATGTCCTGCATTTTCCAGCTTTAGTAGTAAGCTACGGCATACCATATCTCGCAGGATGCCGTTTGGCTGGACCCAATTAAAAAGACGACATATTTTGCGGGAGAGCTCGGATCGGCAATCGGAAGGGTTCTCCGCAATAAGGGTTTGTAATAACAAAAGCTGAGAGTTTGAAACCGTTAGGTTACGATAAGAAATAATTGTTTGCACATATCAAAACTAAATACTTGGTGTGCTTGAACGCAAGCGATATTTAAAAAATTATCCTGTGAACGGTTACATAATCTTTTAAGCACATCACACCAAAATAATCTCTTCTGGTCGCACACTCGTCGGACTGTCTATCGATAATATATAATGCAATTATAAAGTATACAATTATTGGCACCTGAAAAGAAAAAAATATTTTTATCTTTGAGGTAATTGCAACAGTTGTATTTCGGTGGTTCTGCGCGATTAAAAGTACTTAAAAACAGTTCCCTGAGTGGTGCCGAAGGGGCCAGTTTGAGGGTTTTGCAACTATTGCGGTTGATCGTTTCGACAGCTTTTTAAGATAATTCGAATTACATAAATGTGAGGATTTCCATTTATCTTGCAATAATAAGTATTCTATATAATTGAACGCAGATCAATCACAATTTAACGTTGTTTATCTTGCAATCTTTTTTGTCGAAACATAATTTGTTTTGTACTTTTTTTGTTTTAGGTGTATTGTTAAAAACGGTTGAAAATTTAAAAACCTACGATATTGTAAGGCAAAAGTTCTTTCTTTGTTTTGTGAGTTAATTGCAACAGTCCCTGTAACAAACGCCCCCTAAATCCCCCGCAGGGGGACTTCGGGACAAATCAAGATCTTAAAGTCCCCCTGCGGGGCGACGCATCGAAGTACCCGTAGGGGTGGATTTAGGGGGCGAGATTAGACT
>CAIRSO010000658.1 GCA_903881215.1 uncultured Bacteroidia bacterium | reverse complement strand
ATAACAACTCCATTTCCAATGATGTTGATCTTATCGCCCCGAAAGATACCGGATGGAATCGTATGCAGTACATGTTTGATATTGTTAAATTCAAGTGTATGCCCGGCATTGGGGCCGCCCTGAAAGCGGGTAATTACATCGTATCGAGGTGTTAAAACATCCACGACCTTTCCTTTTCCTTCGTCTCCCCACTGAAGACCCAACAGTACATCAACTTGCATCTGGTAATTATTTATTTATTAGACAAAAACATACAAAATTAAGCCAATTTTGGCAAATAGACATAAAAAAACCTCCTTTCGAGGAGGTTTTTTACAAGAGATTTTTAATTTTTTACTTTGTCTCGTCCGATTCCCCGTAAAGGTAAAGCGAATGGTGCGACAATTTGAAGTTGTGCAGTGCGCAGGCATCTTCTATAATCTGGCGAATACGTTCATCATGAAATTCCGTTACTTTACCTGTTCTGATGTCGATAAGGTGATCGTGCTGGGTGGTGGCCAGTGTCTTCTCAAATTGAGCAATATTTTTGCCAAATTGGTGCTTAACAACCAGTTTACAGTCCAGTAGGATTTCAATAGTATTGTACAAGGTAGCTCTGCTAACCCGGTAATTCTTATTTTTCATCGAGATATATAGGGTCTCAATGTCAAAATGTCCATCGCGTGAATATATTTCATCCAGGATGGCATATCGTTCGGGTGTCTTGCGATGCCCGTTTCTTTCAAGGTACTCCGTGAAGATATTCTTGACCGTTTCTTTATTTTTTTGTATGCTATTCATACTTAAACTAAGTTAAAATAGAGTGTAAAGATAATTTTTTTTTCATGATTGATATCGTTTTAAGAAAAACTTTGTGCTCATTTTTATTTTTTCATTGTCTCCTTCTCAATCATATCTCCAATACGAGAATATTGTTCAAAAAGTTTTTGATATTTCTCCGCATTTGATGCAATTGGCGTGTATTCGGTTTCAAAACCACTGCCCATGGCTTGTTGAGCTGCAGTGATGGTTGGATAAATGCCCCCGACAACGGCTGCTGCCATCGCGGATCCAAGTGCGCAAGCCTGTTCACTTCGGGCTACGAGGATCGGTTTGTTGATAACATCTGCAACTACCTGCATGACAAAAGGAGATTTTTTGGCCACCCCGCCAAGCGCAATGATTCCTTCGATTGGTATTCCTTCTTCCATAAACCGATCGATAATCTTCTTTGACCCGAACGCTGTAGCTTCCACCAAAGACCTGAAGATGCCGGGTGCATCCGACCCAAGGTTCAATCCGAGAATTGCTCCTCTCAGAAGCTGATTGGCATCGGGTGTTCTGCGTCCGTTTAGCCAGTCAAGTGCGACTATTCCTGTACTACCTATTTCAATTTTTTCGGCCTCTGTCGTTAGCCAGGCAATCATATTGTCAGATATTTCTTCAATAAGTTCAGCTTTTCCTGCTGCGTCAAGTTTCGAAGTGCGATTAATCAATGCTTCCGTCGGTCCTAGCAAAAGAGATTTGAACCAGGCATAGACATCCCCAAAGGCCGATTGACCTGCCTCCAGACCCAACATCCCCGGTAGTACAGAGCCATCCACCTGTCCGCATATTCCCTTGACAAATTTATCGCCAACTTCTTCTGAGGGAGCAATCAGAATATCACAAGTTGATGTTCCCATAATCTTACTCAGGAAATAGGGTTTGATTTCACCACCCAATGCCCCGATGTGCGCATCAAAAGAACCAACACCAACTGATACATTTTCACTTAATCCCAGGCGTTTAGCCCATTCGGCACTCAAATTGCCTGCTTTGACTTCGCAGGTGTAAGTGTCAACATAAAGCCTTGAGCGAAGTCCGGCAAGAACAGGATCCAGTTTTTGAAGAAATTCTTCGGAAGGAAGTCCGTCAAATTGTGCATGCCACATCGCTTTGTGACCGGCCGCACATCGGCTGCGTTTCAGTTCTGTTGGATTGCTGATTCCCGTTAGCAATGCGGGTATCCAGTCGCAATGTTCCACCCATGACCAGGCTGCCTTCCGTACAGCTGCATCTTCGCGTAATACATGAAGAACTTTTGCCCAGAACCATTCAGATGAGTAAATCCCTCCTTCGAATTTGGTGTAATCAACTCCTCCCCACGATCTTGCAAGTACATTAATTTCTTCAGCTTCGGAGGTAGCGGTGTGGTCTTTCCACAAGACAAACATGGCATTTGGGTTTTCAGCAAATTCGGGAAGTAAGGCGAGAGGTGTTCCATTCTTATCGACTGCAACAGGCGTTGATCCTGTCGTATCTACCGAGATAGCAACAATATTCTCCGCAATTCCTTGCGGTGCTTTGGCGATTGTTTCGTTGATTGTTTTTTCAATGCCTTCAAGATAATCCAGAGGATGCTGCCGAAATCTGTTGCCGGCCGGGTCACAATATTTTCCGGCTTTCCATCTGGGATAGTAAAATACGCTGTGCGATATCTCTTTGCCATTGGAGGCATCTACCAAAACTGTACGAACTGAGTCTGTGCCGTAGTCAACTCCTAAAGTATATTTTGTCATTATGCGAAAAGTTTGAATGGTTTGAATTGTTTAAAAAGTTTGAAGGGTTTACGATGCATAAATAGTTTACGATGTTTAAATTGTTAATGCTATTACCGGTCCCTGAGCGGAGTCGAAGGGGTATTGTTAATAATTTCATTGGTTTCCAATCGGCCCCAAAGTGCCAAAATAAAAATAGATCGCTTGTTGATCATTAGAAGTCTTTGATTATTTCTGACCATAATAAGCATCTTTCCCATGCTTGCGCAGATAATGCTTGTCAAGCAAGAATTGGTCTATTCCTGTCATTTTTTTCATAGTAAGTGCATGGTGAGCCATCTTGGCTACCTGCTCCAAAACCACAGCATTATGTACCGCATCAGCTGCATTTTTCCCCCACGTAAATGGACCATGACCCTCTACCAGAACTGCCGGAACAGCCAAAGGATCGATGTTTCGTTTTTTGAAGGTCTCGGCAATGACAAGACCGGTGGAAAGTTCATAGTCTCCTTTTACTTCATTTTCGGTCAACTTTCTGGTGCAGGGGATTTCTCCGTAAAAATAGTCGGCATGGGTGGTACCCAATGCCGGTATTGGCAAGCCCATCTGCGCCCAGGAAGTTGCCCATTCTGAATGTGAATGGACGATTCCACCAATCAGGGGGAATTCCTTATACAGTAGGAGATGTGTAGGTGTATCGGATGAAGGTTTCCATTTTGAATCCACCACTTTGCCTTCCAGATCCACCAGAACCATGTCCTCCCAGATCATCGTATCGTAGGATAATCCGCTTGGCTTGATGGCCATGATTCCCTTTACCCTGTCGATTTCCGATACATTGCCCCAGGTAAAGATGACCAGACCATGTTTAACCAGATCAAGATTGGCTTCGAAAACGCGTTTTTTGAGTTCTTTATGCATTGTTTATTGTAATTAGCTGTTAGCTGTTGGCTTTTAGCTGTTGGCTTTTAGCTCTTCCTACCAGAAATAAATATAGAATGCAACGCAGGCAGCGACTACACCCAATGAAGCAATAACATCCCACTTGTTCCAGCTATTCCGGAGGAGTGTTTTGTAATCGCCATTGAAGGTAATAAACTCAATCTGTTGAGCGGTTGGTTTTGGCGTGAAAAAAGATACCACAACCATCATCAACATAATATAGACAAGCAACCAGACTTCAAAGATAAGCCAATTAGTTTGCCAGAACCATGTGGTGGATTCCCAGTACCAACCTGTCATTATGTCTTTACCTGTATTGGTTAGGATGTTAGTGAGCAAGCGAATCATACCAATAACAAAGCCCACGATCATACCTGTCTCACCAGCCTTGGGTGTAATCCTTTTTGAAAATATACCAAGTACGAATACTGCCACCATCGAAGGAGCGAGCAACGATTGAATGCCTTGTATATAGTCGTAAAGGCTACCGAGACTCATCATGATTGGTATCCAAACAATACCAAGTATCACTACAACAATTGTTGCAATTCGGCCTACCAAAACATATCTGGCTTCGCTTTTACCTTTGAACATTGGCTTATAAAAGTCTTCAGTATAGAGTGTCGCACATGAGTTGAAGAATGCTGCCAAAGAAGCAACCAATGCCGAAATAAAGCCGATGGTTACAATACCTTTCACACCGGCTGGCAATACAAACTTAACCATGGACCCAAAGGCCATATCAGGATTTTCTAAGGTAAAACCACTGCCAGGACGTGCAGCCAATGCGGCGGCTACCATACCCGGTATCAGGAACATAAAAACAGGCAACAATTTGAAATAACCCGCAGCAATAGTACCTCTGCGTGCACGCATCATGACTATGTCGCTGGACTCACCTTTTCTCTGTCCGAGTACACGTTGTACAATGTGCTGGTCGGTAGCCCAATACCAAAGACCAATGATTGACGCTCCGAGAAACACCCAAACACCAGGATATTCATCATACAACGGGTTGCCCGTTTCGAAGTGGAACAAGTGGTTTGTGCCGTATGCAATGCCGTCGGCTCCTACATTTAGCGATTTGGTGTAGTCAATCATTGCAGTCCACCCATCAGCAATACTACCGTTTCCAAGTGCCGATAATCCCAGAAAAAGCACAAGGAATGACCCTATGATAAGTATAGGCGTTTGAATTGCGGACAAGGTCATTACACCTTTCATGCCACCCAATACTGTAAATATACCTGTCAATAATATCAAACCAATAGCCCCATACCAGAAAGGCAAGCCCAGAAGACTTTCCATGAATATACCTCCGGTAAACGCGGTTACACTCACTTTGGTTAACACGTAGGCGATAAGGGTAATGATAGAAAGCCATGAACCGGTTCGGGGTGTGTAGCGGTTTTTGAGGAAGTCGGGCATGGTGATAATTTTCCCCAATTTACTATTCATAAGTTGGTAAAAAGGTACAAAGAGCCATCCCAAAATCAGGATCATCCAGCCGTGCATTTCCCAGTGCGCCATTGCAACACCTGACTTTGCACCTGTGCCGGCGAGACCTACAAGATGTTCTGAGCCGATATTTGCAGCAAAGATAGCCGCACCAATAATGTACCATGGTTCCCCTTTGCCAAACAGGTAGTCTTCACTGTCTGCGCCTTTTTGCAAACGGTTGTGCTTTTGTATGGAACGCCATACTGCCCAGCTGATAGCCAAAATGCCGACTGCGATAATTGCCCAATCGAGCCAAATAAATTCTTGAGAAGTCCAGTTCATGTATATAAGCGTATTAGTTAGTGTAATATTTTAAATTAGACATGAGATATAAGACATGAGACATGAGTAAGGTGCTAGGCAAATTTTTTGAAGTTATCTCTCATCTCTCATGTCTAATTTCTCATGTCTTATATTTCAGCTAAATTCCTTTTGACAGATGATAATACAAATCATTCCACCGTAGCTCTTTCTTAAATTCAGAAATTTTAGTGGAATCATTGATAATCAAGTATTCAATTCCGGCCATCTCGGCAAAATCTTCCAAGACCTCAGCTGGAATTGCTTGAGTAAAGGAAGTATGATGTGCTCCGCCAGCCAGAATCCAGGCGCCCGCACCGATTTCAAGATTGGGTTTTGGTATCCACAAAGCACTGGCAACAGGTAGTTTCGGCATTGGTGCATCCAATGGAACTACCTCGACTTCATTCACTATCAACCTGAAACGATTGCCCATGTCGATCAGGGAGGCGTTGAGCGCCTGACCAGGTTTTACAGTAAATTTCGACCTTACCGGATCAGCCTTGCCCCCGATTCCCAATTGGTGTATTTCAACTCTGGGTTTTTCCTGAGCGATGGATTCACAAACTTCAAGCATATGAGCCCCTAAAACCTTGGCGCCACTGGGATGCAGGTGATAGGTATAATCTTCCATAAATGATGTTCCACCTGTTAATCCGGCAGCCATCACCTTCATAGTGCGAACCATGGCTGCAGTTTTCCAGTCGCCTTCCCCGCCAAAACCATAACCATCCGCCATTAGGCGCTGAACGGCAAACCCGGGTAATTGAACCAACCCTTGCAGATCTTCGAAGGTGGTGGTGAAAGCTTTAAAGCCTCCTTTTTCGAGGAAAGCCCTCATTCCCAATTCTATTCTAGCTGATTCACGAAGCGATTCATGTTTATTCCCTCCTTTTTTCAGGCTGTCGGTTACTTCATATTTAGATTCGATTTCAGTTACCAGACCATCGATTGCTCCTTCCGAAACTTCATTGACGAACTTCACAAGATCGCCAACACCATAACCGTTTACCGATACACCCAATTTGATTTGTGCCTCTACTTTGTCTCCTTCAGTAACCGCAACTTCCCTCATATTATCACCCCAACGGGCAACTTTTAAATGGCGCAGTTCATTCCATCCTGCTGCAGCTCTGGTCCACAGACCAATTTTTTCCTGCACATTTGCCTCTTCCCAGTGACCCACGACAACTTTCCTTTGGATACGAAGTCTGCTTCCGATAAAGCCGAATTCCCTGTCACCATGAGCCGCCTGATTTAGGTTCATAAAGTCCATGTCAATTTCCCCCCATGGGAGATCACGGTTAAATTGTGTGTGCAAATGGACAAATGGCTTTTGAAGAGATAGCAACCCGGCAATCCACATTTTTGCTGGGGAGAAAGTATGCATCCAGCAGATTAATCCAATGCACTCTGGAGAGTTGTTGGCATCCTTGCACATTTCAGTTATTTCGGCAGGGGTCTTAACCACAGGTTTGAACACAATCCTAACAGGGATTTTGTCAGATGCATCAAATGCACCGGCAATGGCGGTTGAATTCAATTTTACCTGTTCGAGGGTCTTGGGACCATACAAATGCTGACTTCCGGTAACGAACCAAACTTCAAAATTTTTAAGTGATGTTGTGCTCATGGATAAATATGTATAATTAATGAGATTATATAAATTGTTGATTGTATGTTATTTGATATTATCCTTTAAAATCAGAATATAACGATTAATTGAATCTTAATGAAAATGCGTGATCTCTTCCTTAAAATAGTCTGGTCAATACCTACAAATTTATAAAAGTATTTATTACTATTATAATGTATTTTCAATCAATTATAAATTCCTGCTCAATAACATATTTGTCATGGTAGTTAAATGAAGGTGAGGGTTTAGTATAAAACAAGAATTGAATTGGTTGATACTTATATGTAAATAAAAAAAGGAGCCACAATTTGTATTGCGACTCCTTTTCTGCAAGTTTTGCTGCAGGTATGAATTTGTTGAATTACTTTTTCGTCGCTCTGACAATACCTCTGAAATAGCCTATGTCTTCTGCGATTCCCATAAATGGATCGGTCATGTTGATCTCATGTTCCAGACTGCACATGCCGTTATACTTTACTTTTCGCAACATCTTAACGAATGCAGGGAAATCAATAATACCTCTTCCTATTTCCAGGGAATAGCCGAGTTTGGTCTTACCGGTAACATCTTTAATATGAATATCGAAAACACGAGACTGATACATTTTCAAGTCAGCAACCGGATCTTTGCCATTTCTGGTATCATGCCCAATATCCAGGCACATGCCGATACGGGGATCCAGATCTTTGACATGGTTCCAAACATCTTCTGCATCCGGATAGATTTTAATATCCGGTCCATGAAGGTGAATGGCATAATGGAAATCATACTCTTTTACCTTTTTGTCAACATAGGGCAATAGTTCGTAGTTAGGAACACCGATTATCAATTTGACTCCAACTTTCCTGGCATATTCAAAGGCTTTGTCGATCTCTGCTTCAGATCTCATATAAATCGGACCAACAGCATAACCTGTTACACCCTTTGCTTTGCATTTGGCATGAAAGGCTGCGATCTGTTCCTCTGTACTATTCATAGGAAGGTGAAAATCTTTTATGCATAAATAGTGCACGTTAACCTTTTGCAAAGTTTCCAAAGCTTTGTCAAGGTCGAATTTCGCAAAAGTAAAACCTGCAATTCCAATTCTGAATAACTCTCCGGTCTCAGGTGGAGGTTGTGGTCCTGGACGTGTAGGAGCATCCTGCGCCAATGCTGTCAGGGCAGAGATGGTTGCAAGAACAACCATCAGGAGATACAACACTTTCTTCATCTTTTTAAATTTTTGGTGTATACAAATGTTAGTAATGTTTGATTCTATGGATTTCGACCTCCGACAGAAACGGACCAATTCAATTCGAATCGGTTAAAAGAGGATCTTTGACAAATTTAGAACAAAGAAAATGGAATCTGATCTAAAATCCGATAAAAAAGTTTTGCAATTTTTGATTCGCCTTATTGAAGGAAAATCGGAGTAATGAGCAGTAATTATGTTAATATTTTTTCTTCAATAATATGTAATTTTGTGAGGAACTAAATAACCGGAATTGAAAGACTTTATAAAACAGGGGCATCTTTGGTTAAGGCTGTCCCTGTTTTTTTAAAAGGATTATTTTTGATCAAAAGCACTTGATTTTCTATCCAAATAACTTCGTCAAATAAAAAAAACAATAGCAAAATGTTAAAACTAACTTTATTTGGAACCGCATTTCTGGTTATTCTTTTATGTTCTGCCCAGCAAAAAAATATATTCACAAATACTGCTGTTGCTTATCCAGAACTTAAATCCGGTTTTTTAAACCCTCCCTCCGAATCAGGACTCCGTTGTTATTGGTGGTGGCTCAACAGCATGGCGACCAAAGAATCAATTTCCCGCGATCTGGAAGAGATGAAAGACAAAGGGTATGGAGGTGCCTCTTTGGTGGATGCCGGAAGCTCAAATTACCAGGTAGCTGTCAAAACTGCGGCCGGACCCGTTTTTATGAGCCCGGAGTGGATGGAACTGTATAAGCATGCCGTTAAAGAAGCCGATCGTGTTGGTATTGAGTTAAGTGTGAATGTCCAAAGTGGTTGGAATCCGGGCGCACCTTCCATAACCCCTGAGTTCGCCATGAAAAAAATTGTTACCTCAGAGGTGGAGGTTACCGGAGGAAAGCAAATCAGTATGGAACTCCCACTGCTGGAAAAAAGGCTGTTGGTCAAAGATATCCTGATTCAGGCTATTCCCAAAAGAGATACAGCATTCCTCAGAAACAAGGCAATTCAGAACTGGAAGAAGAAATCGTTCAAGGAAAATATCGGCTGGAAAGGGGTATATCCGCTTCATGAGCTGCGCACGGATTTTCCAGGAACAGGAAGTGAGCTGGCCATTAAAAAGGAGGAGATTATTGACCTTACCGGAAATTTTAAAGATGGCAAACTGGAATGGAATGCCCCTGAAGGGAACTGGACGATAGTGCGATATGGTTATACTTGTACCGGAGCCAAAACATCCACAAACAGTGATGGTTGGGCAGGGTTGTCCGTCGATCACCTGAATCCAAAGGCATTTGAACTGTTTAGCGATTCGGTTATTCTTCCTTTGATCAAAGCGGCTCAGTCGGTTGGAAACAGCGTTAAATATCTCCAGACCGACAGTTGGGAAATGGGGCAGGTAAGTTGGACCAATAATTTTTCCGAGGAGTTTAAAAAATTCAGAGGATATGATATGACGCAATATATGCCTGTATTGGCAGGTCGTATCGTTGAAAACCGGGATGAATCCAATCGATTCTTGCATGATTTTCGCCTGACAGTAGGCGACTGTGTGGCTGAAAACCATTACCGGCTTTTTTACAATCTTGCTCATCAGTATGGAATGGGTATTCATCCTGAATCCGGCGGACCGCATTCGGCGCCTGTTGATGCGTTAAGGGTGATGGGAATCAGTGACTTCCCTCAAGGTGAATTTTGGGCAGTAGCCAATACACACCGAATTAAAGACGATGAAAGGCTTTCGGTTAAACAAAGCGCCTGTGTAGCACATACCAACGGCAAACGGTTTGTGGCTGCAGAGGGACCAACCAGCATCGGTCCGCAGTGGGAAAGATCCCCAAAAGACCTGAAAGCAAATATAGACCGTGTCTTTTGCTCGGGTGTCAACCGAATCGTATGGCATACCTTTACCTCCTCCCCAAAAGAGTTTGGCCAGCCGGGAAACGAATATTTTGCGGGTACTCATCTAAATCCAAATGTTACCTGGTGGAAACAGGCAAAGGATTTTATCAGTTACCTCGACCGCTCCTGCTACATGCTTCAACAAGGCTTGTATGTTGCAGATGTACTTTATTATTACGGCGACGATGTACCGAATTTCATCTTTCTGAAGGAGGATTACCCTGAACTTAAATTTGGTTACAACTGGGACAAATGTTCCAAAGATGTGATCTTGAACCGTGTTTCCTTTGACGGAGAAAAGATTGTATTGCCCGATGGCATGAGTTATAAGGTCATGGTACTGGCGCCGGAAAAATCGATTGAACTAAATGTGCTGAAGAAAATCGAATCGCTTGTCAATGCTGGAATGACTGTGGTTGCTCCTCGTCCTGAAAAGACCTCCGGACTATCCGGTTTCCCGGAAAGTGACCGCGAATTGAAAACCATAACAGACAGGTTGTGGGGAAAAATTGATGGCAAAAATATCATCGAAAATAGGTTTGGCAAAGGTAAAGTTATCTGGGGACCCGACATTAATGTGATCCTGGAGCAAATGAAAGTACAACCCGATTTCGCCTTCAAAAGTAAACAGGCTAAGACCGCACTGGATTTTATTCATAGAACAACCAAAGACCAGGAGATTTATTTTGTCGTCAATCGCTTCTCCCGCAAGGGAATTGACGATTTTGAGTTCAGGTACCTGACTACTCTGCCTGACCGGTTTGAACAGGTCACAGCCAGCTTCAGGGTAACCGGAAAAACCCCGTCACTCTGGAATCCCAAAACAGGAGAAATGACTGACATTCTAACTTATCGTGAAGAAGCAGGACAAACTTTAGTGCCATTGAATCTCGAACCTGATGGCTCAGTCTTTGTAGTTTTTAAGGATGGAACCCCGAAAAGGCATATCCTTGCAATTCAAAAGGATAATAAAAGTATATTCCCGGAGGTTGAATTAGAAACAAATGAAATGCCTCTCATTTCCACTCAACTCAGGGAAGGAAAGAAAATGATCTCCATTTTTGCACCCGGAACCTATTCTTTGACCTGGTCAGACGGCAAAGTTGAAACGATTCATGTGGCAGACAACCTTGCAATCAAAGAACTGTCCGGGAGTTGGAATCTTCATTTTGATCCCAAATGGGGAGGGCCCGAAAATCTGGTAATTGATGAACTTAAATCATGGATCAAATTTGATGAGCCAGGCGTAAAATATTATTCAGGAACAGCGAATTATTCAAAATCTTTCGAATTGTCGGCAAACGAGTTCAAAGGCAAACAGTTGCTGCTTGATTTGGGAAATGTTCAGGAGATGGCCTCTGTAAAAATCAATGGGAAACAACTGCCTGTCATCTGGAGTGCCCCTTTCCGTTTTGATATTTCAGATTTTGTCAAAGCTGGCACCAATCAATTGGAGGTTGAGGTTGTCAATATGTGGCCAAATCGCTTGATCGGTGATGCTGGAATGCCTGCCGAACAGCGGCTGACCAAGACAAATATCAATAAATTCAATGGTCCCGACAGGGAGAAATACCTGCGGGAATCTGGTTTGTTGGGCCCTGTCAGATTGATTATGCCTTTTGTGAACAAATAGCAAAATGATGATTCAACGAGAATTATCTTGTATTCTGTTGGTATGATGGTGGGGTAGAAGGAATAAATTTCCTTTCTGTCAGTTCATCTTAAAAGAGATTCTCACACCGGCAGAGCGAAAAGAGCCATTTTCAAAACCGGCAATTACTTCTGCGCCCAAAAACAGAAATAAATTGTTGAAACCATACCCGGCTTCCACGTAATTTTTTATTTCAGGAGTCGTAAGATAATTCACAAAAAGTATTTCGGACATCGAACTATTTTTAATAATAGGCAACTGCTTTAAAATCAGTCGGTATGTCTGGAAGTTGATATGCGCATCAACATATTGGCGGTTGGTCGAAAATTGATAAAATGGCAGTAGCCTGAAACTATTCTCTGTTGATGAAAATCCAAGTTGCGTATAGTTCGTATTGAAATGCTGGAAATCCTCAAAATAAAGACGGTCGTTGTTGAGGAATTTACCGGCATTGAGCTGCCAGGAAATATGGTTGTCAAAGCCGTAATCAATTTTTTGCCGGATACCTAATCGTAGTTGATCAAAACGGGAATCACTGCCAAAAACCGATGAAAATGCACTTTTATAGCCTAATGCAAAGGTTGGATATTTACTTCCAGCATACATTTTTTTGTGGTCCTGAATACGATAACGGCTGTGCGGGGTGTATTCCATTTGAAAACCCAAAGCAAAAGTTTGGTGGCTTTCCAGCTGACCAGCATGCAAAGTTTGATTTTCAGGAATATTGGGACTAAAAACTTTGTTTTTATTGTCGAAAAAAGTAAAAGAGGAATGATTACTCAACGGACTGTTATCGCTGTATTCAATCATTTCACTCCAATTTAGTCCGTTAACCAGGTCCCTGCTGTAGACCAACTGCAAAAAATTGCGACGGTAAAATTTCTTGTAATTTTCTTCCAGGAAAAGAGTGTAAAACTCATTGGTAAAAGATGGCATAGCCGAAGTTCTGTTGTAATCAGCAGTTGTTGTACCCATTGAAGCAGTGAGCCAACTGTTGTTGAGCCCTCTGAAGCGTTGACTGTAGGTGAATGAAGCATCCAGTTTTTCGCGAAGAAAGGCATAAGCCAGGTGCGGAACGAGGCGCAGCGTATGCCCTGTACTATCTGATTTGTAATAGTTGAAAGGCAAATCAAGCCTCAATCCATCTACTGTATTGAACGAAAATGCAGTAGGATTAACAAGTGTCGGAATCGAGAAGAATTCAAATTGACGAATCGAATCAATGGAGAAATTGTAATTTTTTCCAAAAATCAGTTGCTTTACCTTGAATTTCTGCCTCGAATCCCGAACAGAGTCCTTGTATCTCGGTGTAATTGATTTTCGCAGAAAGGAATCTTTTTTGACAAAACTGTTTTTTTCTTTGACGGTCAAGGGAATGGGTCTTTGTCTGGCCCAAAAAACTGAATCGTTGTTCACCTGCTTCTGACTGACTTGCATGTTGGATTTGATCTCCAATGGCTCCGGCGGACTATTGCGTTTGATGTCCTTTTCAATCATTTTGCTCAGTTTCACGCTCTCCCTGTTGTTAAGTTCCGTTTTTTGCATCAGCTCTTCTATCTTTTTCTGCTGCGGAGTCTTAGCTTTCGTTGAGGTTGAAGGGCGGATCTTCTCGTTATTCAGCTTGCCCAGGAATTGCTGTTCCTCGAGCTGCTGACTTTTGATTTTGTCTAAAAAAGTATGATCCAAAGATGGATTCAAAGTGGTCTGGTATTCGCTGATTGATGCAACATACCGGTATCTCATTTTTAGTCCGAAACCTGAGAAATTCATGTCAAAATCCAGGCTAACCGGCATCCAGCTGTTTTTGTTTACTTCAGCATAAACCTGACGAACGTTCACATCTGTCATTGGAATATGCAGCTTCAAATCGGCAGAGTGGATATTCCAATATTCGTTTGCGATAAAGATATAACCTGAAAAGACATTGTTACCGCTTGATTTTGGGATCACCTTTATTTTATTGATGGTACGACCCTGGTCTTGAAACACACCTTCCAATTTGAAATCATACATTTTCATGGCAGTCTTTCCAACCGGGGATACCACTCCGTACTTGTCGGCTTCGTAAAGATTGTTGGTGATCATACCCATTGGGGAGGTGTTGTTTTGTTGACCAGATGAGCGCATCGCCAATACCTGCTGGTTGACCTTATCAGGAAGTTCGAAATCAATCTTACTGAGCGTCTCCATCACAAATGGTTCATTCTCTTTTAAACCTCCCTTTTTCATTTGCTTCTCCAATAAAAACGGGATTTTTTCAAAGATACCTGTACCCTTCAGATAGACTTTGCAAGAGTACTTTGAAACCTGTTTCTGGTAATAAGGAGCCATGCCGATGGCTTTACGCATCACATAATAGGCTGGATCCTCTTTTGAGGCAAGTACTTCAATCTCAGGAATGACGTAATTCTGAGAGGTTAAGATGATATCTAGTTTTTGAAATACTTTATCGATAATCACCTCTCGAGTGATGGTTTGATATCCAAGATACTGGAAGAGGATGGTGTATTTCCCTTCAGCCAGTTTCAATTCATAGTTTCCTTCCAGATTGGTTGTTGTGCCTGTCGATAATTGGGGAATATAAATACTGGCGAAAGAGACCGGCTCTCCGCTGGAGTTAGTGATTTTCCCTTTTATTCCTTGGGCTGTGGCTGAAAATACTGGAATAGAAAGGATTAATGCCAAAATTAGGTTCTTCGCCACCATATGTTTTTGGTTTATTGTCAGGATTGCTAAAGTAAATGATATTATCATTGCTCAGTTAACCAATATGTTAAAGTTGGTTAAGCCGCATCAATCATTACCCATCAAATATCCTGTCTTGTCACTGAATCAATCCCCTTTAACTTCTGTAGTTTGGAAATTAACGTGTTAAGATTGTCCGTATTGTGAATGTAGAGGTATAGATGTCCTTCAAAAATACCATCGTGCGCATCCATTTTGATGGAGCGCATGTTGATTCCATATTCGTTGGAGATGATATTGGTGATCTGGTTTGCCATTCCCTGGCGGTCGAAACCCCTGACGTACAAATGGGTGAGGTAAGAGAGAACTTTGAATTTATTCCATGTTGCCTGAACGATGTCTTCTCCGCGGCTTGACATCAGTTTGATGGCTTCCGGACAAGTCTTTCGGTGAATGATTATTTGCTCACCATCAGAAACAAATCCGACTACATTGTCGCCAGGAATAGGATTGCAACATAGAGCCAGTTTGTAGTTTGATTTTTTCGAATCTTCAGTTAGCAAAAAAGGTTGTTTCTTGTCGATTTTCTCCTCTTTCTTGTCAGATGAGAAGGTGAGGTTCCAAAATTTCACAAACCGGTTCTCCGATTTTGTCTGAAGGACTTCCTCGAGGTTATCCAGGGAGACAAGCCCCATGCCAATTTCGGCATACAATTGTTCCTTCGTATGAAATCCAAAATGATTGAGAAGTTTTTTAAAAGTGTTTGTGGTAGGCTTAACACTTAATTTCTCAAATTGAGTTGTTAGCTTTTTGAGTCCCACCTCAATGTGTTTTTTCTGTTCCTGCTTAAAGGAATCTTTGATTTTGGTTTTAGCTCTGGCTGTAACGGCAATATTTATCCACTCGGGTTTTGGAAATTGCTTTTCTGAAGTTAAAATCTCCACCTGATCGCCGCTCTTTAGCACATGGCTCATTGGCACTAATGCATGGTTTACTTTTGCTCCGATACAATGATGCCCCAGAGCTGAGTGAATATCATAGGCGCAATCCAGAACTGTCGCATCTTTCGGCAGCATCTTCATCTCACCCTTGGGAGTAAAAACAACGATCTCCCTGCTAAAGAGATTGAGCTTAAATTCATCCAGAAAGTCCAATGCATCTGACTCCGGATTGGCAAGCAACTCCCTGATCTTTTGCAGCCATTTGTCCAATTCGCTTTCCGAGGCACTATCCCCCTTATATTTATAATGGGCTGCAAATCCACGCTCATCAATTTCATCCATGCGCTCACTCCGGATCTGAACCTCGACCCATTGTCCCTTCGGACCCATCACGGTAGTGTGCAATGCCTCATATCCATTGGCCTTCGGTATGGTAATCCAGTCTCTGATACGGTCAGGCTTTGGCATATATATATCTGTAACCAGGGATAATATGTCAAAACACTGACGCTTCTCAGATATATTTTCTTTCGGTTTAAAAACGATGCGAACAGCCAGAAGGTCATAGATCTCCTCGAAGGTGAGGTTCTTGGTTTGCATCTTCTGATAGATGGAATAGATCGATTTGGTCCTTCCACTCACAGTAAAATCAAAATTCTCATCGTAAAGTTTTGCCTGAATCGGCTTGGTGAAATCGTGAACGAGGTAACTGATTCGCTCCTCCTCGCTGTGAAGACTAAGTTCTATCTGGCGATATGTTTCCGGATCCTTAAATTTAAGGCTGAGGTCTTCCAATTCGCATTTGATGGCATAAAGCCCTAGACGATGGGCCAGAGGTGCAAAAATATAGAGGGTTTCGGATGATATCTTCAGTTGTTTGTTTTGAGGCATTGATTCAAGCGTGCGCATGTTGTGCAGACGATCAGCCATTTTTATCAGGATAACCCTCACATCATCCGACAGGGTCATCAGCATTTTTCTGAAGTTGGTGGCTTGTTTCGAATCGTAGGTTCCGGAAAGTTTGGTGAGACCATCTACCAGCATCGCAATCTTTGCGCCGAACATTTTTTCAATGTCCTGAACAGTATAATCAGTATCCTCAACCACATCGTGCAGGATGGCTGCAATAGCTGATTTGGTACCCAGTCCAATCTCACTAACGACGATTTTTGCCACAGACAGAGGGTGCACAATATAGGGCTCACCAGACCTGCGCCTGACTCCCAAATGAGCTGAAGAAGCAAATTGATACGCTTTGTGTATCAATTGCAAGTTCTCAGGTGTAAGCGGGCGGGTAAATGATTTTAACAACTCATCAAACAAGTCATCTATCTCCCTCTTTTCAATTTCTGTCTGCAAATCCTTGAATTATTAAATGATGCATCTGCTAAGGCCTATAAATATAGATCAAGTGATGACAGGTCCTAACTTTATCGTCCTAAATTAACTTTTTTTTAATATCTCACCATCAAGTTTTTCAATCGTTTCAACCATTTTTTCCCAGGAAAAACGCTTTTTTTCTATCTTGATATTCTCCTTAAAATCTTCATAATGTTCATGTTCCAGAAAATCAAGAAGAGCAATGACAATCGCTTCCGGATTTGGTTCAACGGAATATCCAACCTTTCCATCAGGTACAATCTCACTCAATCCTCCAACATTTGTCACCAAAATTGGTTTTTCAAAATGGTAGGCAATCTGTGTCACACCGCTCTGAGTGGCGCTCTTGTAAGGCTGAACCACCAAATCGGAAGCACAAAAATAAGAGGCTACCATCTTGTCATCAATGAAATTGGTGTGTAAGACAACAAAGTCTTCCAATTGATTATCCTTTATGATTTGATCATATTTCTGAGAATTGGTGTAATATTCACCGGCAACAAGAAGTTTAACCGGGAATTTTCTCAAAGCCGGATCTGAGAAAGCAGTTAAAAGCCAATCTAGACCCTTATAATCGCGAATAAAGCCGAAAAAAAGCAGGTACCTGAATTCTGAATCCAGGTTAAGATTTTTCAGTGCCAACTCCCGCGATACAGCCTCACCAAAATTGTCATAAAGCGGATGCGGAGTATAAAGTACAGGTACAGACGGACTCATCTTTTTTAAATCATCAAGCACCTTATGGGAAAGTGTGATAAAGCCATCTATGCTCCGGACGAAATAGCCAGTCATCATTTTATCCCCAATTCTTTTTTCGTGCGGAACAATGTTGTCTGCCAATGAGATGACCCTCGTGTGCCTGTTTTTCCGGACTATGCGGGCAATGGTGCCAAGTGCGGGTGCCATAAAAGGAATCCAGAATCGCATAATCAGCATATCCGGAGCTATTTTTCGAATTTCACGTCCGACAGAAATCCAGTTGAATGGGTTTATCGAGTTGACTTTAATATGTATATCCAAATCTTCCGGTGCCGGCAGATCCGAATATTGTGACTTTCCGGGGAAGAGAAAATTCGGATATTGCAATGAAAAGGTATAGATAATAACCTCATATCCCTCACTGATCAGTGCTCGTGCCAGTCGCTCGTTAAAAGAGGAAATCCCTCCCGACCGGAACGGCCAGGTAGTACCCAATAGCACTATGCGTTTCTTTACATTGGTCATATCTATTGCAAATGTACCAAATTAGAATAAGTTTGGAGTACTTAAAGTGTGGAGTACTTAAAGTTTGAAGTACTTAAAGATCGGAGTATTTAGAGTGCCGGTTTTTGCATAAATGCATATTTAGCATGAATTCCATAACTTTAAGTACTCTAAGTATTCTAAGTACTCTAAGTACTTTTTAATTCACATCGAACAACTATCTTTGGATAAATTATTGAAAAAATGGATGAACGGCCTTTGATATTGATTTCCAACGATGACGGGGTTTTTGCAAAAGGACTGATTGAGCTCGTTGAAGTGATCAAATTGTTTGGTGATATTGTAGTTGTAGCACCTGATTCACCACATTCAGGCATGTCACATGCCATTACTGTTGAACGTCCTCTCAGGCTAAACAAGATTCAACAGGAGGAAGGACTTGTGATTTATTCATGTTCCGGGACTCCGGTCGATTGCATCAAACTTGCCTGCAGTAAAATACTCACAAAACTACCGGATTTTGTCATTTCAGGCATCAATCATGGGGCAAATACCTCCATTTCTGTACTTTACTCAGGCACCATGGGGGCTGCGATTGAAGGTTCAATACATGGCATTCCATCAATTGGCTTTTCACTTGATGATTATTCCACTGATGCGGATTTTGCAAAAGCCAAAAAAGTAGTGGCCAGGATCTTCCAAAAAGTAGCTGAGCTTGGTCTTCCAGACGGAATATGCCTTAACGTAAATATCCCGAAAGGTGAAGTAAAGGGGATTAATTTCTCTCGTCAGACGCGCGGAAAATGGATGGAAGAGTTCGAAAAGCGAACAGATCCACACGGCCGCGATTATTATTGGATGACCGGTTATTTTAATGATGCCGAGAATGAAGCACGTGATACTGATACCTTTGCGCTCCTCAACGGCTTCGTTTCTGTCGTGCCGGTTACCACAGACCTGACAGCTTATTCGGCTTTTCATTTCATGCAAAAATGGAAATTTTAAAACTATGAGTGCTGCTTACACCGAACCTTCCGGATTAAACAAATTCTGGCTGGGATTTTTGCTTGGAGTATTGTTCCCGGTAGTATTTTTTGTGCTCTATTTTATGTTTAGGTTCCGGGACATATCTTTCAGCCAATATCTTCAAATTCTGATGCATACAGGGAAATATGTACACGTGATTAGCCTGGCAGTTTTCTCCAATCTCATCCCTTTTATGTTTTTCATGAGATCGGATCGGTTTAAATCGGGGAGGGGAGTGATGACCATTACAATACTCTTTGTTATTGCAGTTTTCGTTATGAAATTTTTCTTGCCATGAGAACTTTTTTTTCAACTAACAAACTGATTAAATGAGGTATTTTATTATTGCCGGAGAGGCCTCAGGCGATTTGCATGCCTCACATCTGATGGCTGGGATTAAAAAGAAAGATCCGGATGCTGCCTTCTGCTTTTTTGGTGGCGATTTAATGGCAAAACAAGGTGGAAAACTCTTAAAACACTACCGTGAAATGGCTTTTATGGGCTTTTTTACTGTCTTGCTGAACCTAAAGCAAATCAAGAAAAATTTCAAGATGGCTGAAAAGGAACTCCTTAATTTTCAGCCTGACGTCCTGATACTGGTTGATTATCCTGGGTTTAATCTCAGGATGGCAAGATTTGCAAAGGCAAATAACATCAAAACATTTTACTATATCTCACCCAAAATCTGGGCCTGGAGGTCAGATCGTGTCAAATGGGTGAAAAATTATGTGGATGAGCTTTTTACTATTTTCCCTTTTGAAAAGGAATTTTACGATCTTCATGATTATAAAATCCGTTATGTAGGAAATCCAACGGTCGACGAATT
>CAIRSO010000657.1 GCA_903881215.1 uncultured Bacteroidia bacterium | reverse complement strand
GAGAAATCTTTTTCTTAAACATAATTATAATTCTTTTGGTCAGTATATTACTAAATTTTTGGTACAAGATAAGAAAGTAAATAATAAAATAAAAGCGTTTTTATAGTTTTAAAGAAACCATAAATTGATTTTTAGATGACTCTGGTCCATAGGCTCGCGCAACGCCTAAAGAGAGTGTTGACTTGAGCAAAGAAAAGAGAACAATCTCGACATCCAACTGAGCTCCAGTAGAATAATAATTGAGCTGTTTAAGCTGTGGTTGATCATAACCAAGATTGGTGAACAGTCCCATGCCAAAGAGCGACATCCTGGCATAAGTGGTGTACAGACCTTTGAACCCAAATTTCTTGAAGCGAAGTGGTTTTAGATTTACTTCCATAGACATTTTGCCATAATTGATGGCAGATACTTCGTCGATATTCATGCCCGGAAAACTAGACATCTCACGGTATTGCTGAGCTGAACGATAGTCCAGGTAATTGTTTCCAAACCCTCCAAAGTAGAAATAGGAGTTTGATTTGTCTGAATCGCCGAATGATTGTCCAAGGGATGATCTAAACCATAGAGAAGTGTTCCTCAACGGCAATAAAAATCCAAAATCATAATTGTTGATTAATTGCGGATAGAAACTTTGTTTGGCCAAAGTGCTGTAGCCATATACATTCCACTCATAACCCTGTTCAGGTTCGATCGCCCCAAGGGATTTGCGCAGGTAACTCTTGTGGTAATTGATGGTTCCTACAAAAAGATTTTTGTAATCGGAAGCAATATTTTGATAACCTGGAAGGGTTTCCAAATCACCATAAACGCTAACCTTGGCATAGAAATCAGTTTTATTCGGTGAGAGCCGGTTGATCAGTTTGTAGTATTTGGCTGAAAAAGAGTAACCTGCCCTGCTAAATTTTGTCGGTCCAAAAAGATCGTAGAAATCAGCGTAGTTGTAATTTGCGTTGAAAGTCCAGTTCCAATAGTTGTATTCGGCCGAAAGGTGTGGAATCTGCTTTTTAGGCAAACTGTCAGTGGCGGTAAATGAGAATTTCAAAACCAATGAATTCAGTCCCATAGGATCCATAAAATTGAGCCGATAGCCTGCTGCAACATAATTTTTGTACCCCTGAACAATGGGATAAGCACCTGCCAACTTGAGTTCTTTCACAGGATTGTAAGGTTTTTCCACAACATGCAATGAATCCAGACTAATTTTTAACGGCGAAGGCAAAGTCAAGCTTTCGATAGTTGGATTCTTGTTATATATTTCCTGACCCAAATAGGCGATTGGATTCACGTTTGCTACCGTATCAATTTTCATCATGCCGGCAATCATTCCTTCAGGCGTATAACTAAAGACGACCATCGAATCGGCAGAAATTGGCAGCGGCCTGAAGAATCCGGTCTCGGCATTGGTGAGAATCTGCGCCTTGTGTGTTTCCAGCGATATGCGGAAAACATTGGAAACACCCGTATAATAAGAGGTCCCATAAAGGTATTTACCATCCGGCGAAAAGACAAAATTGGCAGCCGGATTGTCTTCAAATTCATAGATGATCTGATAATCGGTTTTCCCAGCATCCAGATCAGACATTTTGTAGACGACCAATTTTTGAACTCCTGCCACATCTGAAAGTGTCACTGCAAGAAGCTTTCCATCGGGTGAAATCGTAGGATCGGAGAGATCCTGACCAAAAGGAAGCGTCAAAATTGTTTCGGATTTGTCATACGGAGGCAAAAACCGCATCAGGTTCGATCGACCGCTCATGCTCTGAATGCCCCACAATGCACTGCTTTTCTGATCAAAAACCAGGTTGCCGCATCGCGTGTATTTGATAAGGTTTTTGGCTTCTCCACTGTTCACATCAATCGATTCGAGTCCGCGCCAGTCTTTGTTCTGGGTAGAGGCAAAAATTGTTTTGGCTGAATCGTCATATGCCAAACTTGTTACCATGAACAAGCTGGGACTTTCAACCCTGGCTATGGGCGACATCTTGCCGGAGTTCACATCAATGGCAGTAATGTGCGCCAGCTTACCAGGATAGTTGACCGCCAGTAAAAGTTTGTTAGATGCCGGGTCGTAAAATTGACGCGAGACCGAACCCAATGGTTTTGGGGTAATTTTCCGGTATCCAGTAATAGGGTTTTTATTAACCTCCTTCAGATTATTCAGTTGAAACTCCTTTTCCCAGGCAATCCATTTGTCCCATTCCTTTTGAATAGGAACGTTATACACGTTCTCAAACTGGTTGGCATAAAAGCGCTTGCTGGAATCAGTTCTCGCGTAAAACTCCTTCAGCTTGGGGATTCCGTAGGTATTAGCCAGGTAACTCACAAACCTGGTGCCGTAGAGGTACGAATTTACACCAACCTGAAAGTCGATCGTTGTCCCTTCTGTCTCGAGACCAATAACATTGTAAAAAAAGGAATTGTTGCGAACCATGGTTCGAAAAACCATTTCATCGTATCCGCCCATAACCCGACCAACACCCCCGGACATCCAGGTTTCCATGAAAACAGCTATTCCTTCATGATACCATCTTGGGGAATACCATCGTGGTGTGGTGAAGTAGCTGTATGCCATCGAAATGGGATCGCGGTTATCCGCCATCACTTTGCCTCCCAGGATGGAGCGATATACATTGTCTGTTTTTGAAGCCTGGTCGCACATCACCTGATGTGCCAGCTCGTGGCTCATCAGCCACTGCATCCTTTCATTGGAAGGAACCACCGAATAAGTATAATCGAAAGGAGATACACCTATATTCAGAAAGTTCCAGGGAAGAACCATGGTTCCGCCATTGCCAACATCAGAGAAGTCATTAAAGAGAATATTGGTTCCTCCTGAAGGGGTATAATTCCAGAAATTCTTGTGAAATACCAGCGCATTCTCGAACGATCTGGCCGTATGAGGGACTAGGTATGAGGTGTTTTTATCCAGGAAAACCAGTTTCATGTTCGGTGTTTCATACTTTTGCAGCAAAATTTTCTTTTGCGCAGAAAGAGAAACAGGGAGTAAGAACAACAATGAAACCAATGAGTTTGCTAATAAACGCATGATAAATTTTTGAAGATGCTATGAGAATCAAACAACTGGCTATAACTATTCCGGACTAACTTCTAATGAGCTTGCAATAATGAGGATTCGAGTGCAGAATGAAACATATTCAAAGGGTTCATCGCTTCCAATGCTTGTGCGTTCATTGCGTTCATTGAGCTAATTTGGCAGAGCTTTAGGGATGATTCCATACTTAAACCTGACAGTAAACTGGACGATACCATTTGACCTACTGAGAATTGACTCAAAATAACCTGCAAATCTCCGCCCGCTTTAATCATTAAAATGGGCTGAGCGGCCATCGAGTTCAATCCTTTCGACTGTAACAAGGCAGCATCCATTGCACCGGATTTTAATGAACCTTCGAGTCCGCCAGATTTTAATGCGCCTTCGAGTCCGCCAGCTTTTAATGCCCCGTCAAGCGATTGCTTGAGAGCAGTTAACGCTTGCAAATCCACCACCTTAAATTCCAGCGCCTTGCTATCGTATACAACTGCCGATACTTTTGAATCAACCTGGGAAGCAACCTGGGCATTATAAAAACCCTCCAGCTGAACGTTCATCTGGTTTTGTGCACTCATGCCTGAAAAAAGGCTAGCATTACCCGCTGTTGCAGGATTTGCCAATAAAGGATGAAAATCCATAGAACTGACACCAGTATACTTCAATTGCGTATCCATGGCATATTTCATCCTGCTGACGACTACTCCCTTGTTGCCGAGTAATCCGCCAAATTGAATCCCTTTGACCAACAGTTGATCTCGAATCGACTTCAGTTGCCTGAATTCAGCTTCCCTGGACTGCAGTGTTTTGGAGTTAAGCAGGTATTCATCCATGTTGACAAGCACCTGACTTAGAATCGAATCCTTTTTGCTCATGTTACTCACATAGTTCCCGAAATCCTGGAGGGTCCTTTCGACATCCTGTGAGGCATCACCCCCATCTTTTCCGTAAAAAGCGGTGAGCATGACAATGGTGGCATTCAGCGATGCATTGTTGTTTCGGATAAAATCGGAATAATCCTTCATGACTTTGATTTTCCCGGATTCGTCGGCTTGTGTACCCATTCCCTGGGCCGAGAATGAGATGGTACACATATCAAGATTCGTTCGGAGCTCTTCCGTGAACAGTGAAAAATAGACCAGTCCTTGTATCATGCTTCTCAACCTGGCAGTATCTTTCACCAAATCGCTCCGAAGCTGAAGGTCTTTCTCGGTCATTTGTACTTTTCTGAATTTTTCCGCTTTTCCAAAGGTGCCAGCAAGGTCAGACTTATTTGGGTTCGGATAATCAACACTGACTCCGATCATAAAACCAATAAATAAAGCAGCGATCAAGCTTATCGCGAAGATCATTTTGACTTTAGTTTTCATAACGTAATTTTTAATTCTATAAAATGGTTGCTTTTTTCAATCATTTATCCTTGCAGCTGATTAAGCTTCCAAAGATTTCTATAATCCATCCGGATCAAAGGTGACAGAGCCAATTCTCCAACTTTTCCGATTTGCTTCCGCAATTGAACCAGCTCATTCAGTTTGGGTTGGACATCGTCTTCAACAATTATCTCAAAGTCATTTTCTTTCAGCATCAGATTCCGCTTAACAATAATTGAAAGCTCGAGGTACAAACCAATATAACAATACATGTCGACTATTGTTTCAGGTTTAAACTGCTCTTTGAGAGATTTTAAATATTCTCCTGCTTTGGTTGAACCGAAATCGCCCTTGCGGATCATGTTCAGAATTTTCACCTCGCTGTTAAATTCAATTTCCAGCCACTGCTGCAGTTTCTTGTTGCTTAATCTGAAAACAAGCACGAACGCAACAGGAAGCAAGGCTACGATCAGTAAAGTTTGTAAAACTGGGTTCAAGGGGAAATGGTTGAATCCGGAATGAAACAGGATCGCCAGCAAGAGACCCGGAAAGGCTGCAAATAATCTGTTCCCTGACCTGTTGATGCCTCCTACAAAAAGGACAGCAAAGAATGAAGTGCATCCACCATGCATGATGGCGGTGCCAAATCCTCTGATGATCCAGGTAAGTAGGTTATACTCAGGAGGTGAATTGAACAAAATGTAAATGTTCTCTGTCAGGGAGAATCCTGCTCCAACGGCAAATCCGTAAATAGCAGCATCGATCATAAAACCAATCTTCTTCTTCGAGATCAGGAAAAAGATGAAAAGTGCCTTCATCATTTCTTCGATCACAGGTGCGACATATCTGGAAAGAGTAGAAAATTCCACTGCCCATTTTTCAGCTACCAGGGTATTTAGAAAATAGGCAAATACCGCACATACTGCTCCCCACAACAAACACATAATTAGCGTCTTAACGCGAACTAATTGAAAGCTGTCCAGCAAGAAGAGAAATGCCAGAAAGAGCAATACGGGAAAAAAATTGAAAACAATATTCATACCAGATTGGTTTAAAGAGGTCCGGAACATCCTACTTAATCCAAAGACATTCTCTTCAATTATCCCTTAATGGCGGCTTCTTTGTCAGCATAAATTGAAAAGATGGAAGAAAACCCTGAAATATCAAAAATTTCCTTGATCTCAGGTTGCAGACAACACAAGGCAAATTTGCCTTTTATGGCAATCATTTTTTTCTGAACTATCAGGAAAACCCTAAGGCCGGAGCTGCTGATGTAATTAAGTCCGGCGCAATCCAGCACTATTTTCGTGGCTCCTCCGTCGACAACACTTAACATCGATTTTTCAAATTCGTTTGCGTTTGTGGTGTCAACACGGCCTTCCACGGTAACTAAAGAGTAATCGGCAGCTGCTAAAATTTCTACATTCATGGTTTGATATTTTTTGTGAGCGTTAAATGGTTTTTATTTTCGATTCGTTGGTATTCAACAGTATCCATTATTTTCTTAATCAGGAATACGCCCAATCCACCGATAGGCCGGTCCTCAACTGATAACGTAATGTCAGGGTCGGGTTTAGTAGTAGGATCGTAAGCCAGTCCATCATCAACAATGGAAACCTTTAGCAAGTCTCCGGATTTTGAGAAGAGAATCTCGATAGAATGCCGTAACTTATCCTCATATCCATATAAGATAGTGTTGGTTAAGGCCTCTTCCAAAACCAGGTTCAATGAGAGCACCAACGACATAGGGAATTCCCACTCTTCCCCGAGTTCCTCCAGCCATGTTGCGACACGACTCAACTCATCAATTTGATTGTCAATCAATAACTTTTTAACTTCTGTTATGTTTTCCATCGTAAACAATTGTCATCATGGTAATATCATCCGATTGTGTAAATCCATTTACATGCGTTGCTATCTCCTCTTCCATTCTGTGAATTAAATCGCGTGGTGTGGCTTTTGCATTTTGAGAAACGATGTTCATCAGGGTATCATCTCCGAACAATTTATTGTCAACGTTTTCTGCTTCACTCACGCCATCGGTGTATAGGAAAATTTTATCTCCATCTTCCAGCTGAAGGGATATCTCCTGGTAATCGAAATCTTCAAACAGCCCTACCGGGATATATTTTGTCTTTTCAAACATAGTCACCTCTCCGTTGCCATGGATTATGACCGGTGGATTATGACCGGCATTGCAATATTTCAACAATCCTGTTTTCAAATCCAGTACACCCAGGAAGAAGGTTACAAACATACTCGACTCGTTGTTGTCGGACAATGACTTATTAAGAGAGGTCACAATCACTGAAGGAGATGTCTCCTTATCGGAAATCGAACGCACCAGGGTACGGGTAACGGCCATAAATAAGGAGGCCGGAACGCCTTTCCCGGAGACATCACCAATGGCAAAGCAGAATTTATCTCCGTCTATGACAAAGAAATCATATAAGTCTCCCCCGACTTCCTTGGCAGATTTTAATACTGCAAAAACATCTATCTGAGGAAGATCCGGGAATGGCGGGAAAATATGAGGAATCATCGCCATCTGGATTTCCCGCGCAATGCGTAATTCGCTTTCGATTTTTTCCTTGGCGGAAGTCGTGTCTTTCAATGTGACGATATACTCGGCCAACTCTTTCTGCATATAGATAAAAGAATCGCAAAGCTCCTCCATTTCATCATGCGTTTTGATCTCTGGCAACTTAACATTAAAATTACCGGAAGCAATCAGTCTGGCAGAACTTGCCAAAAGTTTAAGCGGTTTGGTAATGTTGTTAATGATCCTTGTAATAAAAACAGACAATAATGACAGTCCGAAAACCACCAAAAGCATAAGGATGATGTTAATTTTCCGCAACGAGGCGAACATCTCACTTTCAGGATAAATTACCCCGATGGACCAATGACTTGATGGAAGTGATATATAGTTAATCCATAGTTTACCAGACTTAAACTTGCTCTTAAAATCGGCAGAAGCAAAATTACTTTTCCCCTGCACCATATTCCGGCCCACGCTGCGCATTCCGGGTTGATTGTTTGCCTTTGCAATGGAGAAAATACTCTCATTCATCACATATTTTTGGTTCGGATGCGTAATGATTACACCATTTCTTGAAATGAGAAATGCATAGCCTGTATCCAGAATCTTCAATTTTGACATAATTTGCTTAAGAAACTCCAGTGAAACATCGATTGTAACTACACCGGAAAAAGTTCTTACGCCATTTTTGTATGTATAAAAAGGAGTCGAATAAGTCGTCATCAAAATATTGGCACCCCCTTCATCGAAATAGGGTTCGGACCAATAGGATGAATTGGTCATCTTTGGAATTTGGTACCAATCCATAAAAAAATACTCATAATTCTCACCTCCCAGAGAGGTCGTGCTAATTGAATCACCCTGACGAAATACATATGGAGCATAATATAGTCCCTTTTCGGGAAAATAACTCGGTTCATAAGCAATTGCAGAGGCAAAAATTGTTTTGTTGTTCTTTAAAATAGACTGTAAAAATGGAATGAGTGAATCCTCCGTTAGGAAAGAAGATTCCATCATTCGGGCAATAATGTCAGGGATTTTTTCAATCGGATTTAAGACTTGTTCAATTTGATTGACAGTATTGTTGGCCAAAAAGATTGCATTTTCGCGGGTTGTCTCTTTGATCGTCTCCCGCGTGTAGTAATAATAGATCGAGAAAATAACTGCAAATATTCCGATGCAGAAAAGTAATACGCTGCGTATGATAGTAGCAGCCAAGGTTCTATTTTTCATTTTTTCTGTTTTCAAAATATTTATTCGATCGGTTTTTTGTAGAAATCAGTAAACAAGTAGGTGGAACTACTCTTGTCACGCTTGTTTATAATAGTGGCAGCGTTCATGAAGTCAGTTTCCAACAGCTCTCCAGGCTTTACCGTCTTATGGCCCGGATTGATCAATTCCAATGTTTTGCCTAACATCCAATCCTGATGCGCCTTGTTTGCTGGCACATGGGCAAGCTGCATGGTTTGCAGAACAATGTTAAGTGCAGAATCCTTATTCTCAGTTGTATATTGCCATCCCTTTAAAGTTGAAATAAGAAATTTGTTCAGCTCCGATTTTTTCTTTTCATAGGTTGATCGCAAGCAGTACAGTCCGTCTTCAGGAATATCATACCCTAAATCAGCCAGAGGAAAAACATTGAGCTCATTTTCATCCAATCCGCTGTTGATTATTTGATCGTATTCATTGTAAGACATAACGGTCATCGCATCAATTCCGTCCAGCATAAACAAATTCACCGTTGATAAAATTGGAACCCATTCAACTTTTAGATTCTTTTCGGCGATTAGCGCTTTTGGCAATTCATCGAACCCACTTTTCCAAACACCAATTTTTTTCCCGTTCAATTGTTTCAGTTCGCTGATGCCACTTGACTTCTTCGTCACGATCAGAATAGCAGAATGCTGGGATATTTGGCCAATATTTACGATGTCCAGCCCCTGGTTTTTACAAGTCATGGCCGTTGTTAAGAAAAGAGATATTACATCAGCTTTCCCACTTTTAAGCATGGCGGTTACTTGCAGTGATGTTGTTGGGTGAACAATTTCAACATCAATACCCGCCTCCTTGTAAAAACCCCTCTCTTTGGCAATATAGTAACCTGCAAATTGTGCCTGAGGTAACCATTGTGGTGAAAAAATGAGCTTCGGAAGTTGAGCTCCAGCGAAAAGCGAAATAAAACAAAAAAGTACTGTGGCAGTAAATTTTAAAATGTAATGATTCAAATTTCTCATTTTTAGGCAAATATAAAACTGGGTTTTAAAATTATGAATAATTCCCATGGAATTTGTAAATAAATTGCTTCTTTTTAAATATGATTGAAACAAATAAAAGTTGGTTTTGTTTAATATAATAAATCTGTGCTTTTTATTACAAAGCAATAATCTCAGGGGGTGTGGGGGCTTTCCATTCCTATAATCAAATGCGACCTCAGAAACTACTTGGTCAAATCACCTAGTAATTTTAAAGATAACATCCATTGATTTGTCGCCGGCAGCCCATTCTCGATTTTTTTGGCGTAACCCACAGACCAGGTAGTTTTCAGGTAAGAAAACATCACCAACTGAATATCCATCTGTGCGCCGACATTAAAAATATGGGCCAAGTCTGCAGCCTTGTCAAAGTTGGTCATCAAATGTGTCGCAAACACAGATGATTTAATATAAGTGGGGTACATCCACGTTCCACCAACATTGCGTAGCCTGATCGGTCGTAAATTGAGCTCACCCATTGTTTTCAAATAATTATAAGCTGGGATTTCGTCAATCTCTGCCCCGGGAAATGCAATAGCAGAGCGGTATTGCTCAGGGGATTGCCAATCAACATAATTGTTGCGAAATCCACCGAAGTAAAAATTGGAAAGCCCCGAACTTCTGTCTCCAAAAGATTGTCCAATACTGTTCCTGATCCAGAAACTGGTATTTCTTGTGTTGGGAATTAGAAATCCCACATCCTGATTTGAAACTATCGATGGGAAGATGTCGCCTTTGGCAAGGTAAGAAGTGGTATTTATGTCCCATTAAAATCCCTTTTCATCAACCACGCCACCCAGTGTTCTCCTCAACTTCGACACACCATAAGTAGCTGTTACTAGCTGAAAGTCGCTTATTGGTGAAGTGATGTTCTGGTAGGATGGCAAAACTTCCTGGTTGCCATAGGTATAAATACCAAGGTCATAATAAGAATTAAGTGGGGTTTTATTCGTACGCACCCGTTTGTAATTGATCCCAAGAGAATAGCCTGCACGGCTCCTTCTCGTAGGTCCGAAAATGTCGTAAAAATTGGTCGGATTGAATGAGGCTGTCAAATGCCAGTCCCAGTAGCTCCAGTTGAGCATCGCATGAATTTTTTGCTTGTCCTCATAGTTGCTCCAGGGCGAACCTGCGATGAAAAGATCAACATTATTAACCCCCAGCGGGTCGCGCCAGTTGAGCCGGTATCCGACAGCGATCGTTTTTTTGAACCCTGCTAAATCGGGATAAGCGTTGATTAACTTCAGCTTTTTCTTTGGAAGATAGGCTTCCTCCAAGACGGAAGCGGAATCAGTTTTGATGGCAGACGCAGGAGGTAGTGCCCATTTTTCAACTTCGGGATATTTTTGATGAACCTGATTCCCCATGTAATTTATGGCACTGGCATCTTCCAGTACTTTAACGGGAATTATACCGGGAACCATTCCATCACGATAAAATTTTAACACAAAGAGTGAATCGTTGTTGAGTTGCAATGGCATAAACAATCCGGTTTCTGTATTCGACAGCAATTCAAATTTCTTGTCTGAAAGCTTGATTCGCCAAACATTGGAAACTCCGGTAAAATAAGATGTTCCAATCAGATATTGGTCATCGTTCGAAAATTTAAACTGGTTCAGGGTATTGTCTTCAAGTGAATGAACTGTACTGAAATTGTTATTGCCCTGTTCCATTTTGTTTAAATCGAACAAAATAAGGGATTGTTCACCTTTGACGCCGGACAGGGAGGCGCTCAAATGATCTCCCTTTTTCGAAATGTCGAGGTCGAACAGGGTTTTGCCAAAGGGGGCGGTGTACATCTGGAGCACCTCAGTATAGGGTTCAGGAATTTTCACCAGGATGGAGTAGCCATTGTTGTTGCGAACACCCCAGATACTTTTGTCGGCCGAATTAAAAACCAGGTCACCGGTTCTGGTTGTCGCAATCAATATTTTCTTCTTCCCGGTTTTAACATCTATTTCAACCAGGTTGCGAAATTTGGCGTTTTGTTCGCTGATGTAAATCTTTTCGTTAACTGGATTGTAGGCAAGGTAGGTTGAAAGATACAAGAGAGGTGAATCGAGTGTTGCAATCTTGCGGATTTTGCCTGTGTTCTTGTCAATTTCGGCAATTTGAGAAATAGCACCCGGGTAATTGATAGCCGCATAAATCTTCTGGGTCTTCTCGTTGTAACAATAGTTTGAAACGTTCCCAAGCGGTTTTGAGGTGATGGCCTTGAATGGAGTGAGTGGGTATTTTTTAATCAGGCCAATGTTTTCCTGTTGAAATTCATATTCCCATTTGGTCCATTCGTCCCATACTCTCCGAATAGGACGGTCATAGACTTGCTTAAACTGGCTGGCATAATAAGTCTTGCTACTGTCGGTCCGTGCGTAAAAGCTCTTCAGTTTATTAACGCCATATTGGCTTGCGAGGTATGTTACAAAACGGGAACCATACAGGTAAGCATTTGCCCCAACCTGAAAATCGATGGATGATCCTTCCGTTTCGAGTCCGACGAGCGAATAAATGGGCTCCTTTTCATTAACGATACTCCGGAAATACATTTCATCGTAGGTCCCCATGGCGCGACCCAATCCGCCCGACATCCAGGTCTCCATAAAACAAGCTATCCCTTCGTGGTACCATCGGGGAGCATACCAACGTGGGACAGTAAGATAGCTCCACATGGCAGACAGGGGTTTTTCTTCGTCCCTCCGGATCTTTCCCATCATCATTTTGCGAAAAAATTCATCCTGCTTGTTCGCTTTATCAGCCATCACAATGTGGGTAAGTTCGTGGTTAAACAACCATTGAAACCGTTCATTAGAAGGAATGATACTAAAGGCAAAGCCATAGGGTTCAATGCCGATCTGAATCTGGCTCAACGGCATGGCAATGGCTCCGGCATGGCCGATGTCTTCGAAATCGTTAAGTACGACGTAGGTAGTTTTGTCTTTGTAATCCCAGAATTTCCGGTCAAATTTAATCGCATTGTCGAAGGTTCGAGAAACGTGGGGCAACAAATAGGAATAGCCTTTCCCAAAATAGATTAAGTCAAGATTATCCACTTTCATGTGGTTGATCTGCTGGGCTGAAACCTTCAGTGAGCCAATAAGCATCACAAAAGACGCCAGGAAAGCTATTCCGATTTTTTTTATGCTCATAGTATCAAATTTAAATTGCTCCGCGCCTCTAGTCTCGCAGTTTTTAGTTATTACGAACACCCATTTTTTCTGCATCATTTGTCAAGCCGGATGCCTGACTGCCCAAACTCTCCGAATCATCAAAACCCAATTTTTCGGAATCAAAAGCAAACATTTGATAGCCACCTAGTACTTCAGCATCATTGATCATCATTCTACCCAGTTTCTCCATATCCGTAACCCCCAGTTTCTCCACATCACATCTCAGTTTCTCATTATCTGCCACGTAAACAATACCTAACTTCTCTGCATCCCCGGCAACCTGACCCAGTTTTGTCGCATCGCCATATATTCCCAGTTTCTCAGAATCCAATGTGTAATGACCTAGTTTTTCGGCGTCGCCTACATTCAATTTTTCAGCATCATTATATTGAGCCAATTTTTCGGCATCGGAAAAGGTTATATCTATATGAGATAGCTTTTCCACATCCTGTTGGATCATTGTGCTCAATTTCTGCTGATCGAAAGTATTCGGGCTCTCCTGAGATTTGCTGAACAAAACTGTTTTATCCAGAAATTTCAACACCGCTTTGTTTTTTGTGATCATAGCAATGTAAACTTCATTGGCCATCAGCAGGTCATGCGCTTTTTCCAGTCCGTGGAACTGAACCGGTTCATTTGATTTGATGAAAGTCGAAAGTGCATCCACAAAATCAAGTACGACCCGGTCGCGGTAATTGATCTGAGCCACCACATTCCTGGCCTGGTTCAGCGTGTTTCTCAGCAGGATCGGATTTGCTTCCTTGACAGACTTGCAAGCCGCGAGGGCCATTAGCAGATCAGTCCTGGCCAACAGAAGGAACTTTCCATAGCTCTCCAGACTTGTGGTCAGCGATTTGTTACTGACTTGAAAAGCTTCAATGGACGTGGCTTCTTTCACCGCCAACTCAACATCGGCTGTCATTTTTAACGCACCGACATAGTAGAAGTTGAAGTAACCGCGAAGCATTTTTACTTTGGCTGTGTCGGTTAGAAGTTCATCCTTAAGCAGAATATCCGCTTCCGAAACTTGAGTGTTTCTGTAATTGTTCACCTTTCCGATGGTCCCTGAAACGGATCGTTTGTTCAATCGAGGAGACTCCACAGAAATACCAATCAAGAATCCGATGACCAGTGCAGCAACGATTCCGATTCCAATTAAAAGAGACTTTTGTTTTGACATTTTTTTGATCTAATATGAATTGCTACTGATGAAATAAATATTTGTCACAAGAAGCAGATAAAATCTTCCGTCACGGTTTTATGGGACCAGGAGGAGGATTGAACACCTGACCATTTGGATCAAAACCTAAAGCCTCCGAATCCAAAATCCTTCCCAATATTTCAGAATCATTAACACGTGAACTGAAGGCCAGTTTTTCTATATCTGTAAGTCCAAGTTTTTCAGCATCGCCACAGCCCCAGGCAAGTTTCTCTACGTCGTTAGTTAAAACAGCACCCAACCTCTCGGCATCTGCGGAAATCGAACTCAGCTTTGATGCATCTTGATAAAATCCTAGCTGTTCAGAATCCTTTCCACCCAATTTTTCGGCATCAGTGGAGTTTAATTTCTCCGTATCCATTAATCTGTTCTCCAACCCCAGGTTTTCCATATCCTGCTGTATCATCATGCTCAATTTTTGTTGATCAATGCCTTTATGATTCTCTCTGGATTTGGCAAAAAAAGTAGTTTTATCCAGATACTTTAGCACAACTTTATTTTTTGTAATTGCCGCAGTAAAAATCTCATTGGCAACCAGAATATCATGCGCTTGTTCAAGGCCCTTGTATTGACCTGCCTTTTCTAACATGATAAAAGATGAAAGCGCTTTAACGAAATCAAGCACAACCCTGTCGCGGTAATTAATCTGGGCTACCACATTCTTTGCCTGGTTGAGAGCGTTTCTCAGCTGAATAGGATCGGTATCACCAACTGAGCTGCAGGCCGAAAGGGCAAGCATCAAGTCGCTTCTGGCTGAAAGAAGAAATTCTCCATAGCTCTCCATACTGGCAATCAATGTTTTGTTTGCATTTTGGAAAGGTCCAACAGCAACCGCCTCTTTGACAGCCATATCTGCATCGAATGACATTTTTAGGGCACCCACATAGTAGAAATTGAAGTAGCTGCGAAGATTTTTAAGCTTTGCAGTATCGGTTACCAACTCATTTTTAAGTTGGATATCCACCTCTGAAACCTGGGTATTTCTGTAATTCTTTACTTTTCCAATGGTTCCAGAGAGGGTTTGGTTGTTCAGCTTTGGAAAATCGACAGAAATACCGATTAAGAAACCAACGACCAGCGCTGCGATGATTCCGAGAACAACAAATAAATTGCCTGATTTTTTCATTTCCTTAATTATTTGTGAAAATCGTTTATGATAAGTACAATTGAGTGCGAAAAAAGTTGGAAGAAATGTGAAAATAATTTCTTCTGTTCTCAGTTTAGGTTTAATTGTTTTATGACCATGCCATTTTTAGTAAATACAAGTGATAATCGATTGGGCGAATTGGTGTCAGTCGTTCCCTTGATTTGAAAGACAATCCAGCCAATGCAAGAGTATTGAAGTGCATCGTTGCCTGACACTACCGGAAGAAATTTCCCATCAGAAAACTGAAGCTGGATGTTTTCCCCGATAACCTTCGCATTGCTACCCAAGAT
Source organism: uncultured Bacteroidia bacterium (assembly GCA_903881215.1). Lineage (GTDB taxonomy): Bacteria > Bacteroidota > Bacteroidia > Bacteroidales > Prolixibacteraceae > CAINVV01. The sequence continues at coordinate 21,579 of CAIRSO010000657.1, read as the reverse complement.
GCTGCATTGAACAGGTTCCTCAGTGTGAATAAAGACTGTGGCTATTTTTACTTTTGGGGTTAAAAGCTCCTGTATTTTTATTTGGGTCCCATCCTTATTGTAATCAAAATTCATCGCAGGCAGGGCTGAAATAGTGCCAGAAAATTGACGTTCATCGGCTGGCTGATTGTTTGAATTTCCAAGATAAGTCATGAGGCTGCCAATAAATAGGCCGACCATCAAGATAGCTGCATAGGCCATAAAGTTTACCGAGGATAAAAAGGCCCAAAATTGCCTTGTATCCATCTCATGCTTTGGTGGCTTTTGTTTGCTTTTCACAACAGGTAAAATTTCCTCAGCAAAATCAACTGGGGGAATGCTTTTTGAATCCATTCCTAAAACATGCTGAAGGGATAACAGGTCTTCGTAAAATTTTCGTGCCGGAGGGGAGTTTTCGATCAGTTCTTTAAACCAAATTTCTTCCTCCACCGACAAATTACCATCGATCTTATTTTGAATGATCAGCTCATCTTTGGGTTCTAGCGCTTCCATCGGTATAATAATTTTATTTCAATTGTTCTGAACTGCCGTAAAAAAATCATTGTTTATCAATTTTTCCCGAAGCATTTTGCGGGCATCAAACAATCTGGATTTGACAGTTTTTTCAGGGAGACTCAGTGTTTCTGCCATCTCAGTATAGGAAAGATCAGAATAGTATTTAAGCAGTATCACCGATTTGTAACTTTCTGCAAGGTCGTTGATCGCATTATTCAGTAGTTTCTCACGACTCTCATAATCCGGAGTTTGATCAGGCTGATGACACGCGGGATCAGTAACACTTTCAATCTGCCGGAAATTTCTTTTGCGCTTCACAAAAAACAAAGCCTCATTTATAGCGATTCTGTAAATCCAGCTAAAAAATTTATATTGAGGCTTGTATTGCTTCATGGACTCAAATGCCTTTACAAACACATCCTGGGTCAAATCTTTTGCATCATCGTAATTGCCTACAATTTTCATAATAAGTCTAAAGACAGGATTCTGGTATTTTTCAACCAGGATCCTGTATTGGTCAATCTGACCCGCCAGGATGCTTTCGATAATAACTTGTTCTTGTTCTTTCATTCCTCAACAGCAAAGGATTTATTCTCAAGCCAGGAGATGTCCCTTGCCTAGTAAGCAAATAACCAGTGGATTTGTTCATTTGATTGCGTTAATGTTGATGTTTTAGATGTTATTTATTTGAAGTATGTTGTAGAAGCAAAAAAGTTGGTTGGATTATTTTATTTTGCAGCAATTTCACATTCAATCGGGTTCTCTATTTTTCGCATAGGAATAGAATGGTAATTTTTCTCCTGAAGTACATAAGTTTGTAATCACCATCACTCTATATCTACACTTTTATTATTTTTACCTTATGTGCGGACGATTTGTACAAGTTATAGACATTGAGCTGTTTGTGAAACGGTTTGGCGTAAGCAGTGCACCGGAGATCAATCTTTCGTCGAATTTCAATGTGGCTGTTGGCGATTTGGCCTATGTCATCACCAATGACAAACCCACTGATCTCCAGGCTTTCCGGTTTGGCCTCACCCCTTCCTGGGCTCCGAAACAGATGTACCTGATCAATGCCCGTTCGGAAGGGGATCTGAATCCTGAAAATGATGTTAACTATTCGGGACAGCTGGGCATCGTCAACAAGCCTTCCTTCCGCACTTCCATCCGTTCCAAAAGATGTCTTGTGCTTGCCAGTGGCTACATCGAAGGACCGGAAAAAGAACGACTGAACAAACCCTTTCTGATCCGGAAAAAAACCGGGGAGATCTTCTGTTTTGCCGGTATCTGGGATACCTGGGTTAACAATACCACCGGTGAGTTGACCAACTCCTTTACCATCATCACGACAGTGGCCAACTCCATCACGCAGGAGATCGGGCACCATCGTTCGCCGGTCGTTCTGGACCAAAAAGATGAGCAGAAATGGCTCGACGACTCTCTGCCTTTGGAGGAGGTGCTGGGACTGCTCAAACCCTATCCCGGGGAAAGCTTTAAGGCGGAAGCCATCTCTATCAAAATCAAGGATCCGCATAACAAAAGCAAGGATTACATCATCCCGATCGACACCAACGGACCCACCGAATATGGAGCAATCGTCAAGCAGGATCTGAAGCTTCAGGGCATGGGCAGCGGCAAACGCAAGCAGGATCCACCGCCGGAGCAGGGGAAGTTGTTTTAGGGAGAAGCTGTTAGCTGTTGGCTGTTAGCTGTTAGCGACGTCCTTTTCTTACTTTTCTGAATTCGCTGGTGCGGATTTGTAATAGTCCTTCAAATGGTAAGAATTTGCAATTCTCGTAGGAGACACTATTTTTTTGAAATAACAATTATGTATCTAAAAGATTTCTAATTTTATTTCTCCCAATTAACCATCAATCAGAAGACTTCCCTCCTATGCGAAAAAAGAAATTTTATTGCAAGACAAATCAAATCATATTTATTACGAAATAGGAATTGGCAGACCTGTAATTTTTTGTCCCGGACTTTCCTCTGAAGAAAAAGACCAAAATTTTTGTTTGTACGGATAATGACCGTATATTTGTGGTAATAATCTGCACAAAGTATGACAACTAGAACAACAACTGAAAAAGCGAGGTTTGATACACGTCTACCAAAAGAACAAAAGCTTTTGTTTGAGCGTGCTGCCTCTATTGGGGGATACAGAAACCTGTCGGATTTTGTTATCCTTTCCGCTCAGGAAAAGGCAAAACAAATCATCCTGGAGAGAGAAACTATCATTGCCTCCCAGAGGGATGCAGAGATTTTCTTTAATGCACTGATGGACAGTAGCAATCCCAACGATAGTTTGGTTGCCGCTGCGCTGGAATATAAAAAAGCAATCCAAAAGTAATGTACCTAACCAAAAGCCTGGATTCGACCCATAACAGGTCTGAATTCTCTTGTGGCAAAGAATCCTTAGACCACTATTTTAAAAATCAGGCATCACAGGACATCAAGCGCAAACTCTCTGCCTGTTTTGTATTGCCCGATCTGGAATGTAATCTGGTAAAGGGATACTATACGCTTTCAAATGCCGGTATCCCGCTGGAATTGGTGCCAGGGCTCCTGCGGGAAAAACTGCCAAAATCATATAAAAGTATCCCGGCAACTTTATTGGGTCGACTGGCAATCAACGTACCATACCAAAATCAAGGAATTGGCAAATTATTGCTGTTGGACGCCTTTCATCGCAGTTACGATACTTCAAAAACAATAGGGTCATTTGCTGTGGTAGTGGATCCTTTGGATCAGCAGGCAGAAAGTTTTTATATCAAATATGGCTTCATCACACTGCCTGATAGTGGTAAGATGTTACTTTCTATGAAGAAAATTGAACTTTTGTTCATTTAATTGACTGTTGATGGTATAAAAGCATGTCTTGCCTATGTAGCTGATAAAGAACATAAATTGCAGCATGCCTCATGAGATTATTGTTTAATCAGAACATTTCGTATCGGATAATTAAAAAGCTTCAAGGTTTTTAAACCTTCGCCTAAGCCAAAGCAACAATAGCTTCCTCTTCACCCTTTCGGATTCGCCTTGTACGGCAGCTTTGCCATCTTCTCGACCTCCAGCGAGGGGAACCCAAACTCCTGTACAACCTTGCCCAGAATCAGGTAGACGCCCGGCCCTTTGAACGGGTAATTCTTCAATGAATCCGGGAAGTGCACCGTGTCGAAGAAATTGCCGGTGTGGTCGATGAAGGTGCCAAAATGCATGATCTCCCTTTTGCTGGTCCGTACGTATTTAATGGTGACCATCCGCCCCACCATCCTGATCTTTTTACCCAGATGCTGCAAAAGTTGCCCGGCCATCACCTCTCCCCTGAAGCTGGTCTGGAGCAGATCAAACATGCTTATGGTGACCGGAAAACCCAGCAACTCAATCTCATCGTAGGCATCCTCGATGGGGGAATAGTCCAGCACCGGCATCTCAAAGCTCTTGTGCTCTGTGGGAAACATGCTGCCCGAATGAACCCTGACCGGGGCCTTCCTCAGATAAAGCTGCGACTCCCACAAAAGGGAGCATTTGTTGGGCTCCAGGTCGCGGAAGGCTCCCAGGCGGACCAATATCACCAGCTGCTCCTTGCCGATGGGCACACGGTCGATGAACTCATGGATGGAGCGGTAGGCCCCGTGGCACTTGCGTTCACTCACAATCAGGTCGATCGTCACACTTTCCAGATTCTGAACGTGGACAAATCCCATGAAAATGGTCTTGCCGACAATCCTGGTAAGGTTCAGACTCCGGTTGATGCAGGGCAGCTCGATGGTGGCCCCCTGCCGCTGCGCCTCGTTGAAATAGACCCAGGTATGGTAAAATCCGCCGAAATTGTTGATCACGGCCACCATGAATTCAAGCGGATGATGTGCCTTCAGATAGAGGCTCTGAAAACTCTCCACGGCGTATGAGGCGGAGTGGGCCTTCGAAAAAGAGTAGCCCGCGAAGGATTCGATCTGCCGCCATACCTCCCCGGCCAACTCATCAGAATGGCCCATCTCCCTGCAGTTGGAGAAGTATTTCTCTTCGATCTGCTTGAACTCTCTGAGCGACCGGTATTTCCCCGACATGGCGCGCCGGAGCACATCGGCGTCGGCAAGGTCCAGTCCGGCAAAATGGTGGGCCACCTTGATCACATCTTCCTGGAACACCATCACGCCATAGGTCTCACTCAGCTGCTCCTTCATGATGGGATGGAGGTAGGTGAAATCGTTCGGGTGGTGAAACCGTTTGATGTACTCGCGCATCATCCCCGATTTGGCCACCCCGGGCCGGATGATCGAACTGGCCGCCACCAGACTGATGTAATTGTCGCACCGCAGCTTCTTCAGCAGTCCGCGCATGGCGGGACTCTCAATGTAAAAACAGCCGATGGTCTCGCCATCTTTCAGCTGCTGCTTAACCTTTGGATCCGCAAAAAATTTGTCCACCTGGTGGATGTCTACCTCCTTGCCTCCGTTCTCCACGATGATCTCTACCGCCTCTTTAATGTGGCCGATCCCCCGCTGACTGAGGATATCCAGCTTCTCAAAACCCATCTCCTCGGCGATGTACATGTCCCACTGGGTGGTCAGGAACCCCTTGGGCGGCATGTCCAAAGCACAATAATAACTGATGGGCTCTTCGGTTACGAGCATGCCGCCAGCGTGGATCGTGCGCATGTTGGGAAAATCGAGCACCTCCTGCCCCAGCGTCTTGATCAGATTGGCCGTCTCGTAGTTGTTGTAGCTGTTCGCGGGATCGTTCACCAGTAGGTCTATCTCCTCCTTGGGCAATCCGAACACCTTGCCCAGCTCCCGAAGGATGGACTTGTCACGGAAGGTGGAGGTGGCACCGAGCAGAGCCGCATGGTTCTTCCCGTACCTTTTGAAGATGTAGTCCTGCACCTGATCGCGGTCTTTCCAGGAGAAGTCGATGTCGAAATCGGGCGGACTGGTCCGTTTTGGGTTCAGGAAGCGTTCGAAATAGAGGTCGAGTTTGATGGGATCCACATCGGTGATGCGCAGGCAGTAGGCCACGATGCTGTTGGCACCGCTCCCCCTTCCCACATGGTAAAATCCCCTCGACATGCTGTAGTGGACGATGTCCCAGGCAATCAGAAAATAGGAGGAGAAGCCGAGGTTGTCGATGATCTCCAGTTCATGCTTGATCCGTTCTTTTGCCGTCTGGTTATTTTTACCATAACGGTAGAGCATCCCGTCGTTGGCCAGCTTCTGCAGCAGTAGCCGGTCGTCCTCTTTGGTCTTGCTGTAAGTGCGCTTGTTCTTGCTCACTTTAAATTCGATGTCGATGGCACACTGCTCCATCAGCCACTCCGTATTCTCGATGATTTCGGGGTAGTACTGAAAGAGCTCGTGCAGCTTCCAGGGAGCCTGCATCACCTGATCGGGATCGGCAAACTGATGCGGTTGCAGCTTGCTCAGCAGGGTGTTGTGGTCGATCGCACGCAGACATTTGTGGATCAGCAACGATTTGTCGTCCAGAAAGGTAACGGGCTGCCAAACCACCAGCTTCTCCGGATAACTGAGATATTCGGAGGTGATGAGCTTGTTGATCTGATGCGGCCTGACGCCGATGAACTCATGTTCGGCCAGCACCGAACCCGGCATCTTTCCAAACGGATAGACCACAAATACCTGACTGAAATCCGGCGCCTCCTCTGCATACTTTTTCCCGTTCAGGTTGTGTTGGGTCAGATATTCATTGAGCTCTCTCAACCCTTCCCTGTTTTTGGCGATCCCGACAAAAAGCAGTTCATCCTCGTTCCTGAACTCCACCCCGGCAATGGGTCTGATGCTCCGCTCCTTCGCCTTTTTGATGAATTCGGGAATCCCCATGGAGGTGTTGATATCCGTCAGTGCAAGCACGGAGATCCCATTCACCACGGCCTGGTCCAGGAGCTGATCGATGCCCATGGTGCCATAGCGGAGACTGTAGTAGGAGTGGGTGTTGAGGTACATGGGGAAAGTTGAGAGTGGGAAGATGGGAGGGTGGGAAGATGGGAGGGCAGTTGTAAAGACCTGTCAGGTTTTCGAAACCTGACAGGTGTTTAACGCAGGCATCCCTGAGGCACGTCGGATCGCTCCGGCACCAAATCGAAGCCTGATCTTGTCCATGGAAAGATAAAGTTTGATCTGCTCCTCGTTGTTGTCGAACAGATCCAGCTGCTGCACCCCGTGAATCAGTCCGCCGAGCTTCACCCCGATCAGCCGTATCAGCATCCGTCGTTCATACAACCGCCTGAACAGCTCCCTGACAACCCCGATCAGGACGTGGTCGAAAGAGGTATAGGTAATCTTCTTCTGCAGCGTGTGCGTATCGTAATTGGCATACCTGATTTTGACCGTTACCACGGAGGTAAGCTTCTCATTTTTGCGCAGTTTGAAGCAGAGTTTCTCCGTCATCGCGATCAGAAGTTGGTCGAGCATGAGCACATCGATGGTGTCGGTTTCGAAAGTCCGCTCCTTGCTGATAGATTTCTCCTCGCTGTAGGGCACCACCGGGGTAAAGTCGATGCCGTGGGCACGCCGCCAGATCTCGATCCCGTTCTTGCCCAGCACACTCTGTACCATCTCGGCCGGAACAGCACCCAGGGTCTGGATCGTGGACACCCCCATCGACCGCAGCAGCTGATAGGTCTTGCTGCCGACCCCGGGAATTTTTTTGATCGACAACGGATTCAGGAAGGGTTGGACAGACTCTTTGACCACATACTTCTCCCCGTTGGGCTTGGCTTCTCCCGTGGCAATCTTGCTGACGGTTTTATTGACGGATAATCCAAATGAGATAGGCAGTCCCGTTTCGTCCATGATGGATTGGCGCAGCTCGTGCGACCATTTAAGGGATCCCCAGTAGCGGTCGATCCCGGTGATGTCGATGTAGTGCTCATCGATGGAGGCCTTTTCGTACGTGGGAGCCTTTTCGGCGATCACATCCGTCACCAGTTTGGAGTATTTGCTGTAGGAATCCATGTCGCCGCGGATCACGACGGCTTCGCGGCAGAGGTTCAGGGCCATCTTCATTGGCATGGCAGAATGAACACCGAACCGCCGGGCTTCGTAGCTGCAGCTGGCCACCACGCCGCGGTCGGAGATTCCACCAATGACCACAGGCTTCCCAATGAGATCCGAGTTGAGCAACCGCTCAACGGATACAAAAAATGTATCCAGATCCATGTGTAATATTGTGCGGTCCAGCAGTTGCATCTCCCTTATTTTGCTCGTTCTAAAATGCGACACAGAGCTACACAGAGGAGCACAGAGTTACACAGAAAAATTATTCTTTTATGATCTCTGTGGCTCTCCGTGACTCCTCTGTGTAACTCTGTGTCATATTTATTTGGTTCATTCGAAATAATTGTTTACTTTTGACTATATAAATGTCAATCGTACGACTACAATATAAACTATTTTAAAACATTTGGTACATGTTTCTCTAAGAAAATTTAAAATTTTTGCGAAAAAGAAGGAAGCTCACGCAGCAGGACCTGGCAGAGACGCTGAATACCAAGAGGTCGAGCATCAACAATTATGAGAACGGGACGACCTTCCCGCCTGTCAGCATCCTGATCGGCCTCTCCGACCTGTTTCACCTCTCCATCGACACGCTGGTGCGCATCAACCTGTCCGGATTGCGGGAGAGCCAGATGTACGTCATCGAGCACGGATCGGATGTATTTGTTAGGGGAAATGAGGTGCGGGTACTGGCAACTACCGTGGATTCGCGCAACAAGGACAACATCGAGATTGTATCCATCAAGGCGAAGGCCGGGTATACGACAGGCTATTTCGATCCGGAATTTATCTCCGCGCTGCCCAATTTTCAGCTTCCGATCTTAACCCGTGACAAGAAATACCGCGCCTTCCAGATCTCTGGCGATTCGATGCTCCCGATCCGCGACAAAAGCTGGGTGGTGGGCGAATATGTGCAGGATCTGAACTCCATCAAAGACGATCACCCCTACATCATTTTGACTCTGAACGAAGGGGTGGTCTTCAAGAAAATAAAAAATGAATTAAAGGAAAAGGGCAGTCTGAAGATGATCTCCATGAACACCGAATATGTTCCCTACGACCTGCCGGTAAGCGAGATCAGGGAGGTATGGAAATTTGTGCTGTACATCACCGACGAGATTCCAGAACCCGCCGACAACCAACAGATCTTTAAAAAGCTGGAAGAGATTCAGAAAGAGATCGTTGGGATCAGGAATCAGGTTCCCGATTAATTGACTCCTAAAAAAACCGGGCCGCCTCAAAATTCATTGAGACGGCCCGGTAAAAAATAATTTTGGATTAGATTATACCACTCCCTGAGCGATCATGGCATCAGCCACTTTGATGAAACCGCCAATGTTGGCACCTTTGACGTAATTGATGAATCCATCTTTCTCCGTGCCATATTTCACACAGGTTTCGTGAATGTCGATCATGATACGGTGCAGTCGGGCATCCACCTCATGCCTAGTCCATGGCAAACGCATGGAATTTTGTGCCATTTCGAGTCCGGATGTTGACACTCCTCCGGCATTGGCCGCTTTGCCCGGTCCGTAAAGAATTTTTGCACCAAGAAATACTTCAACAGCTTCAGGCGTCGAAGGCATGTTGGCTCCCTCGGAGATGACGAAACAACCGTTTCGGACGAGCAGTTTGGCATCTTCCTCGTTGATTTCATTCTGTGTTGCGCAAGGAAATGCCGCATCACATTTGATTCCCCATGGAGTCTGACCTTCGTAATATTCTGCGTTGTATTTGTCGGCATACTCTTTGATGCGTCCACGGCGGATGTTTTTCAGTTCCAGGATGAAGGCAAGTTTCTCTTCGTTGAAACCGGCTGCATCGTAGACAAATCCGGCCGAATCAGACAAGGTAACGACCTTGGCACCCATGTGTATCAATTTCTCCACGGCATATTGGGAGACATTCCCGGAACCGGAAACCACGGCGATCTTTCCTTTCAAATCCTGTCCGCGCGTCTTCAGCATCTGATCCGCAAAATAGACAGCCCCGTAGCCTGTTGCTTCAGGACGGATCAGACTGCCACCCCACTCGATGGCTTTGCCTGTCAAAACACCTGTAAATTCATTCCGGATGCGTTTGTACTGACCGTACAGATAACCTATCTCCCTGCCTCCAACGCCTATGTCACCTGCAGGTACATCGGTGTCAGATCCGATATAACGCTGTAATTCAGTCATAAAACTCTGACAAAAACGCATCACTTCGTTGTCTGATTTTCCTTTTGGATCAAAGTCTGATCCACCTTTTCCACCACCCATTGGCAGGGTTGTGAGGCTGTTCTTGAATACCTGCTCAAAGGCCAGGAATTTAAGGATACCAAGGTTAACAGTCGGGTGGAAACGCAATCCCCCTTTGTAGGGTCCGATCGCACTGTTCATTTGAATGCGAAAGCCTCTGTTTACCTGGATCTCCCCATCATCATTAACCCATGGAACCCTGAACATCATCACCCTCTCCGGTTCTACCATTCTTTCCAAAACTTTGGAATAGTGATATTTGGGATTTTCATCAATGAAAGGCATGAGGGATTCAACTACCTCCTTTACTGCCTGGTGAAACTCAGATTCTCCCGGATTTTTGGCAATTACCTTTGCCATAAACTCGTTTACTTTTACATCTAAAATGTCGGCCATCGTCGTGCTTTTTTGTTATGAATGATAGAAAAAATTGCTTGTTTCAGCCGATGGTCAGGACACCAACCGGCTTTTGCAATAAAAATAACATCCATCACCCACGCTTCAGCCAAACCATGTCTCATTTACGTGTTTCACGTAAGGCAAACCACTTCTACGCAATCAAAGCGGCCCCATAACTCTAGGCACTCTAGGCACTTTAGACACTTTAGGCACTTTAGGCACTTCTATATCTCAATTATATTGTTCTTAATGGCAAACTTGATCATGTCCACCGTGCTTTTCAGGTTCAATTTCTGCATGATGTGGTTCTTGTGTGACTCCACCGTGCGGACACTGATAAAAAATCGGTCGGCAATTTCCTGATTGGTGTAACTTTCGCCCCAGAGTTTGAGAATTTCAATCTGTCGTGTACTAAGGTTGGCAGTCTCTGCACGCTGGTTCTGCTCACCGGATTTCAGGCTTGAAATATACCTGTTGAGCAGTAAGTGGGTGATAGAGGCACTGTAGTAGTCATGTCCATTCCGCAAGGTATAAATGGCCTCTACCAGACTGTTACGGTCTGAATCCTTTCCAAGGAATCCTTTCGCTCCGGCTTTGATGGTCCTCAGAACAATTTCCTCGCTGTCGATGACGGATGTAACGAGAATTTTCAGTTTGGTGTGGCTGAAATTCAGCTGCACAATCAGGTTAAGGTTTCTTACAGAGATATCGTACATATTGAGGACCAGAACATGCACCTGAAAGGACTTCAATTTTTCCGTCAGCACATTCCGATCGCTGCATACCAGAACCACCCTGAAATCAGAGACCCCTGACAACATGCCCGAAAGGCCTTCCAGAACCAGCTTGTGTTCATCAAAAATGGCGATGTCAATCATTCATCGTATTTTTCTAAAATAGGTACCTGTTTTATTCATGAACGATGACTGCTGAGGTTTTAAGCCTTCCGTCCATTAATATCGTCAGAGGCTTATTGAATTGCACGTGTTTGAAAAAATTGGTTTTGTGCACTACCCGCTGCCTGTTCAGCACATCCCAGCGGATAAAATCAGTTGGAGAGGAGTGCTTGATGGAGAAATAGCCAATGTTCATAGAGGTAACGTTGTGGAAAAAGTGCGATCCCAAAGAGGAATCCAACGGATAATTGTCAAGACTTATTTCAACAATTACCTTCGCATTCGAAATTTGAGACCAGTTGACAGGAATCCCCACAAACCTGTCTCTGCTTCCCCATCTGCCCGGACCTATCAGGATGTACGGACGGTTGGCTTTAATCATCATGTTGTTCAGCTTCTCAATCTCAACAGCCATCTCTATTGTTTTCAGTTTGTTGAAGGCTGATGTATCCACAAATATTACGTCCTTCACATCTTTAACTTCCCCATTCCCAAGGCTTGACCGGGTAAAAAGGGCCATTTGTGTCTTGTCCATCTTGTCAACAACAATATTTTGGGTCAGCTGGTTTCCTATCAACGGTTTAATCTGCAGTAGATAGAAGGTAGGTAATCCATTTTGAGAGCGCTCCAGATCAACGGCATATTCAATTTCGACCGGAGAACCAAATGCCTCCTTGACCGCATTCAGCAAGACGCTGATGGTTTCGGCAAGCGGTGCATAATTGTATTGAAGGATATCGGCAAAATTGATAATCCTGGGACCGTAGGCAGCCAATCCGGGTTCAACACGATCGTTGTTGGCGTTGTAAACAGAGGCGCAATGCGTGAGCGTTCCGTGCTTTTCGGCCTCACTGATATTCAGCAATTTAAGTGTTGCGAGCTCGCCGTTCTTTAAAAAATCAACCTCTTTTGTTTTACAATCCAGCGCATAAAACTGAACCTGGGAACTAACCAGCAAATCTTTGATGCTGTAAATGGTCACTTTGGGATATTTTGGCGAAAACCGATACGATTTCCAGCCATCCACCACATAAGTTCCCAAACCTATTGCTGCCACGGCAAAACCCTCTTCCGGTTTCATACTCGCTACAGGATAGTAATTATAAGATTGTGCCACTCCGCTGATATTCGGATAGTAATAATCGCCATACTGATTCCCGACAAGCACCTGCAGAACAACTGCCATCTTTTCCTCTTCCACTTTGTGGTGGATAATGGAAAAATAATTTCTGGCTTTCTCCGAAAAAGTGGAGGCAAATACCAGCTTGATGGCGTCACACAGTTGCTCCAAAACCTGCTTCTTGTTGCCTTTACCATTTGGGACAATATAGGTATCAAAGACGCCCGCAAAAGGTTGCGTAATGGAATCTTCAGAAGTGCTGGACGACCGGACCGCGATGGGCCTGTCGATCTGTGAAACAAATACCTTCAATTTTTTCAGCAAAGAACTGGAAAGCTGGGCCTCCACAAAATGGCGCCTGAGTTCAGCGAAGGAGACGTCCGGTACTATGATTTTATCAAAAAGCTTGTTTTTTGAGATAAAATGCTGGAATTCATTCGTTCCGATGACAACTGTAATCGGAGCCAGAATATTGATTTTGTTTGTTAACGTTGGAAATTCAAGATTGTAAATCAGCGTGTTGATAAATGCCAGACCGCGTCCCTTTCCTCCAAGTGACCCACCGCAGAAGGAGACGATGTTCTTTTCATCCAGGGTGGATGTTTCGTCGAAACTCAGAATTTTCCCTTTCTTCTTCTCTTCACGGTAGTGCTTGATGGAATCCAGGAAGAACTGCCTCATCTCATCCATATCCTTGAATGTATTGGCCGACACCGGATTAAGCGTTTTAGCCAGCTGGATTTCTCCGCGCGACATCAGCCATAAGGAGAGCTGGTTCTCTGATGCATGCAGGTACAGCGATTCGTCTGGAACTTCCTGCAGCAAAGTTTCAAACTCGCGCAATGATTTAGCTATTCCGATGGTGTTGCCCTCTTTGTCCCTGAAGACAAAATTCCCAAAGCCAAGGTAACTAACCAGGTAATGCCTCAAATCTTTCAGCAGTGACTCCGAATTTTTGTTGATGAAGGCTACTTCCAGCTCTTTCGCTATCTGCTCGTTCCTGTTCTCTGAGGATTGCAGGATGATCGGAATTTTTGAAATGTGCGATTTGACATATTTGATAAAATTGACTCCGGCATGCTTGTCCATCTTACCGTTCCGGTCGAACTCCACATCAGAAATCACACAGAGCATAAAGTCCCTGTATTTGTTGAAGATGGCAACCGCCTCTTCGTAATTTCTTGCCAGCAGGATTTTGGGCCTCGATCGCATTTTGGAAATCTTGTCCAGCTCATTTTTCTCCACCTCCGGCAAAAGTTGCTGGACCTGACTGAAGACAATGTCGTACAAAAACTGAAGGTATTTGGAGTAGTACAACGGTGAATCTTCAATCAGCAGGATAACCCGGACCAATCCAATTTTGGTATCGTTCTCCACATTGACTTTGTCTTCAGTAGATTTTACAATGGCAAAGAGAATCAGGGAATCACCATTCCAGACAAACAGCTTGTCAACCGACCGGATGGTGGGTACCAGCTCTTCAAAATACTTGATATCGCTCTTTTTATTCAGAAGCAGGTAAATGGGGAGTGACTCTTTTTTTGCACGGATCTGTTCGCTCAGGATGACCGGTCCCTCACGATCCATTCCCGCCATTAGGATAACCAAATCAAAATTCGTGGTTTCCAACAGGTTAAGTGCCTCTTCGGCTGATGAAACACCCGTAATCCTGGGTACTGAAAAGAGGCTGTACTGGTAGGCTTCCCCCATGAATTTCTCAAAAAATGAGTCTTCACTTTCCAGGATAAAAGCATCGTACAAGGTAGCAACAAACAGGATGTGCTTGATTTTGAACCGCATCATATCCAGATAGACATACTTGTCGATAGATTGCTGGTTGAAATACAGCTGAAGCGGCTTTTTGCTTTTTGTCAGAGAGTTTCTGAAATCATCAGAAGGATGTATGGTGCTAATGGGAACTCCTTTGCGGTGAATGATTTCCCGGCCTTTGTAATTATTCAGATAACCGCTGATCATCAAGGCAATGTTGATCAAAAGGTTGCGTTCCTCCTGTAAGAAGGGTCCTTCATCTTCTTTTGGGAATTTTTTCAGATAAAAAATCTCGATGGAACCCTTTTTGTTGTCTATTGTGACAAAATTTTCAGATTGAACCCAGTCTGTCTCAGCAAAGTGCTCGCTCAGGTAGGATTTCCCCTCGAATCGTATCCGGGTAACGGTATACTTTGGATATTGCCAGGATTTTGGAAGGATGTCGCATATCTCCTGCATGGTTTCTTCAACCATCTTCCCCTCTTCAATGATGAGAGTGGTTTGGTTGATGGCCCTAAGCTCTTTCAGTCGCTCGGTATTTTCATGCTGCAATTTAATAAAGACGTCGCGCATGGCAGATCCTGCAATCAGGTTGGAGAGATTGACCAGCAAATCGCGCTCCTCTTTCAGAAACGGGCCTTCATCAGCCTCCGGAAATTGCTTTAGATAATAGACCTCTATCAACCCCTTCCGGTGGTCAGGAGCTTCAAATCCCTGCTCCATTTTCCAGGGCGTTTCCCTGAATCCTTCACTTTCAAACACACTTTTTCCAAAAGAGATACGGGCTACGGTGTGTTCGGGGAATTGCCACGAATCAGGCAAAATAGAACAAATCTTTTGGAGAGATTCTCCGAGTGGGTTGTTTGATTGAAGAATTTCTGTCGTTCGGTTGATTCCGTGCAACTCTTTCCGGCGTTCGCCGATATCGAAAGTCAACCGTTCCAGTTTCGTTTTAGCGATCATTCCCACAAGCAGAGGATTGATAACCCGCAATGTCTTCTCAGCCTCTTCAACGATTGCTATTGATGTAGATGTCTGCACTTGTGGCGCCAGAAATAGCTCCGTAGTGCCAGATTGCCCATCCGGCAGATGAAAATCGCTTTTAACGACAACAGAAGTTTCTTGAAACGGGTGATTTGTAAAAACCTGTTCGTCAAATAAAATCCTGACAGAAAACGAATTGCCAGTCACAACGCATGCGTAAAAGGCTTCACATACCTGTTGCAGGGAAGTTCTAATATCCACTCCGTTAGCCAGAATTTCTATGGTTTTGCCAATCAAGACATCCCGCTCAAAAAGCAGGTAAGAGTTCACCTGATTCTTCTTATCAATATTCCGAACATCCAATCCTCTCATTGATATACAATAAATTAAAGCTGACCCTCTTCCTCAAACAGGATGGAGAAGGATCAGCTAAATTTAGCATAAAAATTTGTTGGATGAAGCAGGAAAAAACGAATTCGTCCAACTAACTGATCTATTTCGAGATTCCTTCCAAAGTAAAAAGAAATGCGTAATTCAATGCAAGGTCTTTCAGATAATCGAACCGGCCGCTGGCGCCACCATGACCGAATTCCATGTTGGTGTGCAGGAGTAGCATATTTTTATCCGTTTTCATTTCCCGAAGTTTGGCCACCCATTTGGAAGGTTCAAAATATTGCACCTGACTGTCGTGCAACCCGGTTGTGACAAGCATATTCGGATAATTTTTCTTCTCAACATTTTCGTAAGGCGAATAGCTTTTCATGTAGGAATAGGCATCCTTATTTTTGGGGTTGCCCCATTCGTCAAACTCGTTGGTAGTAAGCGGTATGCTTTCGTCCAACATGGTATTTATGACATCCACAAACGGAACCTGCGCGATAACTCCATGCCACAATTCCGGAGCCATGTTGACCACTGCGCCCATCAGCAGACCTCCGGCACTGCCACCCTGGGCGTACAGATGCGATTTGCTTGTATATTTTTCCTTGACCAGGAATTCGCCACAATCGATAAAGTCGGTAAACGTGTTGATCTTTTTCATCAGTTTTCCGTCTTCATACCAGAGACGTCCCATCTCCTGTCCGCCGCGGATGTGTGCAATGGCATATACAAAACCCCTGTTCAGCAAACTTAGCCGGGTACCTCCGAAACTGGCATCCATGCTGGCACCATAACTTCCGTAACCATAAAGCAGCAAGGGTGCATTTCCATCTTTCCTGAATCCCTTTTTGTAAACCAGGGAAATAGGAACTTTTGTGCCATCTTTTGCTGTTGCATACAGACGCTCGGTAACATACTGCTTTGAATCATAGCCACCCAATACCTCCTGTTGTTTCTTTAGGGTTTTTTCTTTGGTCACCATGTTGTAATCGAAAGTAGAATAGGGAGTTGTCAGGGAAGTGTAGCCATAACGCAAGGTTGTGCTGTTGTATTCAGGATTGGCACCAATATTGGCCATGTAGGCCGGCTCGCCGAAATCAATATAGTGTTCAGTCAGATCTTTTGTACTTCTCACCCTTAATTTAACCAACCCGTCTTTGCGTTCGTTGATCACGATAAAATCCTTGAACTCTGCTACACTTTGGAGTAAAACATCTTTCCTGACGGGAATTACCTCTTTCCACGAAGCTGCCGAAGTACTATTCAAAGGAGCTTCCATCAGTTTAAAATTCTTCGCATCATCCTTATTGGTCAAAATGAGGAATTTATCAGCTAGTGGAATAACATCGTACAAGACATCTTTCATCCTGGGAGCAAAGACTTTAAATGCAGCAGAGGGCTTGTCTGCATCAATCATCCTGTATTCGGAGGAGAGTGTTGCAGTTGAAGCGATGAAGATGTAGCGGCTGTTTTTGCTTTTCCCTATGCTGATGTAATTGCTTTTGTCGGTCTCCTCATATACCAATACATCCTTTTTGGCATCCGTTCCCATGGTATGTCGCTGGATTTTTTCAGACAACAGCGTTACCGGGTTCTTGGCAGTATAAAAGATGGTCTTGTTGTCATTGGCCCAACATGGGTCACCCTCCGTATTTTCGATGGCATCTGTCAGCATCTGTCCGGTCTGAAGGTCTTTGATGTGGATGGTGTATTGTCTTCTGCTCACCAGGTCCACCCCAAAAGCCAGGTAACGGTTGTCTTCACTGATGTCGAATCCGGAAGCGGCATAATAGGCATGACCTTCCGCCATTTTATCGACATCCAGCAGAATCTCCTCATTGGCAGTCAGGCTTCCCTTCTTCCGGCAATATTTGTAATACTGTTTGCCATCCTCAGTCCTTGAATAATAATAATATCCGTTTTTAAATACTGGTACACTTTCATCTTTCTCCTTGATTCTGTTCTTCATCTCTGTGAACAAATCAGCCTGAAACTGTTTGGTTCCTTTCATCACATTGTCCAGATAGGCATTCTCTTCCTTGAGATAATCTACCACTTTCGTACTGTCCGGGCCTTTCCCGAAAAAATCGTACATCCAGTAATAATTGTCCAGCACCTTGTCACCGTGCAAAGTACGCCAGTGTTCTTTTTTCTCTGCAATCGGAGCTTTTGCTTTCATAAATTGGGCATTAACGGATAATACGTAAACGAAAAGGGTTATCAATACTATGGACTTTTTCATCGTAATAAAAGAGTTTTTATATATCAAATACATTGGCTTTTGAACTGCGTCTGTCGCAAAACCATCCTTGCAAAACTACAAAAAAAGACTTTCACAGATATGTGAGTCCGGGTAATTTTGACTTCAATACAAATTAGGTTTCCAATATTTGGATTAAGAAGATATTTTTTTTACCTTAGATGTATTGCAGTTCAATGAAATATGTATTAACATATCGATATATTTATCTTTATATTAAATAGGCTATGAAACAGCAACAATTGTCCCCCATGTTGGTATTTTGTGCAGTTATTATGGCTCTCATGTTTAGCTGTCAGCCACCGAAGGATGAGTCGGAACCTACCTCCTCTGCTACCCTAACAACCAATGCCGCCAACGTCCTTACAAGCAGTGTCGCGATTCTGGGCGGGAATGTTACCAGTGATGGGAACAATGCGGTAACTGAGCGGGGAGTCGTCTATGCTACCTCCCTAAATCCGACCACAAACAATACCAAATCACCCAATGGCCTTGGTCTTGGTACCTTTTCTTCGAGTGTAACAGGTCTGACGGAAAAGACCACTTATTATGTTAGAGCTTATGCTATCAATAGCCAGGGTACATTCTATGGAAATCAGGTAAGTTTTACTACTCCGGCAGCTGCGGTGGCGTTAACTGTAACTGATGCCGATGGAAATGTATATAAGACCACCACGATCGGCACCCAGGTCTGGATGGCAGAAAACCTGAAAACAACAAAATACAAAGACAATACTGCCATAGCCATCGTATCTGATCCTACTGCATGGAATTCACTTACAAGCGGTGCATATTGCTGGTACGGCAACGATGCCAGCAACAAGAATATCTATGGAGCCTTGTACAACTGGTTTGCCAACACCAATGGAAAACTTTGTCCGACAGGATGGCATTTACCATCGTACGCTGAATGGACCAACTTAATCAACTATCTGGGTGGGATTGATGTAGCGGGTGGTAAACTAAAAGCTACCTCCGGATGGTACAGCAACGGAAATGGTTCAGATACCTCAGGATTTTCTGCACTGCCTGGTGGAACCCGGTCGTTCGATGGTACTTATTCCCTTGGAAGCTCAAATATTTATTTGTGGAGCTCAGCTGACAATGGAACAGCAAGCACCGTAGCATACCTCATTGGCTTCAGCAGCAATGGAATTACAGGCTCCAACTTCAGCAAAAAAATTGGGATGTCTGTCAGATGTATAAAAGATTAGCGAAATCTATGAAAGTTGGTTGCTTCCTTTCGGCTACTTAATCCCTTTCAAGAATTCACTGACTTTCACACTGTCAACCATCAGATCACCGGCAAGAAACTGGTTCTCACGAATATTTATTTTTAGGGTGATGGTTTTAAAGCTGTCATTCATCGCTTTATCGAATGCTTTTTCTGCCTCGCTCGTGTTTGCATTCGGTACGTAATAGTTGCTAAAAGGATAGGTAAGCCTTAGAAAGCTGGAGTCTTTGCGATTCAGATATGCCATGGCTTTCACCCAGTCATTGGTGCCGGCCGGTTTTTCTTTGGTGACAGATTTGACCCTCGCAAAACCCTCGCTGTCTTTGTCGAAGATCACGAAAACACTTTGGTTGTTGTCCCAATCCTTCTTGTCCACCTTAAATTTATTGGCTTCAAAACTAAGCCAGATGTAGCTCCCTTGCAAGGAGGCTCCGGCACGATTGTGACTGACTTTGAAGTTAAATTCATTCCCGGTTTTGGCGATATCAGCCATGGTGCTGATCATCCAACCGGGAACAAAAAGTTGCGCCATGGCTACCACGGCAAACGCAACGAACATCATTTTATTACGCTTCATTTTTCCTTTGTTTTTTAAGCATCCACCAATTGGTGATAAAGAATCCGATCCCAACGCAGACAAACATCAATCCCTTAACAACGTAGGTCAGATCGATGTCGAACGACCTACATATCAGCAAGATCGTGATCACCATCATTCCTGAATTCAGTGTGCTGAGATTGTTTTTCCCGGCACCCTCCCTGATCATTATGACACCGGTCGCAAAGACTGCCAGATTAATCAAATAGACGGATACAGTAGTAAAAAATCCGAGGACAAAAATGAAAAGAAACAACACCCAGGAGAACTCCATAATTTTTAGCTCTGCCAATCCCCGCTTGCGAATCTCCTGATACAACAATCCGGCCGCAAGGGCAAATAACAAAGCAAAAGCTATAAACTCGGGAGAGACCGAAACGGTGTCAAAAGGGAAAGACTTTGATGACAATTTTTCCCAATTTGATTTGAAGGACATGAAAATCAGGGTAATGATTGAACCCATTGTACCTATTAGCAGATATCCGTTTTGTTCAGTTGTTCGGTATTGGAAATAATTGCTCTTCCCAATAAAATAGAAGATTCCAAATATGGTAAAATAGACCGGAGGCATCAACAACCCAAAATTGTGAACAACCGTAGTCAAGTTTAAGGTTAGAACGGCCGGCACTACCCAGTGTAACAATTTAGTTAGCGGACCATCCGAAGAACTCCTTATCAACTTGAAATAATGCGGAGCTACTACCAGAAAGAGAAACCAGGGAAGATGATTGCTCCATAGTGCCGAGCCATCGGTACGGATGGCAAAACTGTATGAGAGGATACCGATCAGATAGGCAATAGATACAGCCGAAGAGTTCATGATGTAGACCAATGGAACGGTCAGCAGCATCCAGGTAAGGATAAAAGTGCTGGCATCGCCATTGATGTGGTAGATCTGGCTGACCAACGATATGTTGGCACTGACCGCAAAGAACAAAATCAGAGCAGTGCTTTCAAGCCATACAACCTTATCCGGCTTTTTATACATCGCATAAACACATGCCATCTGAGGCACGATCAGTAATAAAAATGCGCAGGCTGTTTTAACACTTCGGGGAAGGTCTTCCCATTGATTGGCAACGATAAACAGCAGACCAATTCCTACCAGGAATGCACCTAGGATACCGAAAAGCAACAGCTGCCTGTTTTTACCGCTCATTGAGCCGGACTGCTTCTTCTTGTAATAGTCCGAAATTTGATGAGCCGTTTCGTCAGAAATAACATTGGAGGAGACCAGCTCATGAAGGTCTGAAAGAATGCTCATAATAGAATGATTTTAGGTTATTTAACCACCAATACTGCTTTGCAAAAAGCAACACATTTGACTACTTCCTTTACCGCATCTGATTCTTTGGGAACAGTATACTCAAGTTCAATGTCACAGGAGATCGGCCAATTGTTCTTTTGAATCAGTTTCAGCATTTCTCCAACAGGAGTCTCTCCTTTTCCAAAAGGCTGATTTTTGTTGGGATCGGCAGCCTTAGGTCCCGTTTTGTCTTTGATATGAATACTGATGATTCGATCGTGGAGCCTTTCTATCAGGCCATTTGGATGCAATCCTGTCGCACCGAAATAATGCCCCGCATCAAAATTCAGCATCAGCTTAGGTCCGTAAGCCAGAACTTTGTCGAAACTAAAATTGGGATCACCGGGTTGTCCGTGGTTGTGAAAAATTACATATTTCTTGTGCTTTTCGCCAAAGGGTTCAAAGCGCTTGGCAGCTTCCTCGGATATCTCCATACTGATGCCAATAGCCCCAACGGCTTCGCAGGCATTGAAAGCATAATCGATCTCTTCGTCCGACCAACTCTTGTCGCCCAATTTCAGGATATTAATTTTTATCCCTTTCGATTTGAACATTTTTTTTATCTCCCGGAACTTATCCATTGAAACCGAAGTTCGCCATTGGCGGATTACCAATGGGTCTTTGGACTGAGGAACACCTGCATAACGCTCAGCCACATCTCCCATTAATTCTACTGAGCTTAATCCCGATTGAACGACATAGTTCAATACCGCATTCAATGATTGATCCGCCATACTTCGGTTTCAATGGATAAGTTCCGGGAGATAAAAAAAATGTTCAAATCGAAAGGGATAAAAATTAATATCCTGAAATTGGGCGACAAGAGTTGGTCGGACGAAGAGAT
>CAIRSO010000656.1 GCA_903881215.1 uncultured Bacteroidia bacterium | reverse complement strand
GCTGAAGAATCCCCAATGTATACAAATTGCTTTATACCTAACTTCTGAATAAAACGTAGTTTTTCAACCCCTTTAAGGTTAATTGTCAAACTACCATGAACACTATCGAAAATGTCCATTGGTTCTACAATCCTTTTAACAAAGCTATCGGGGCTGGCAGAGATGAGCAAAGTTGCTTGATAGTTTTTGTGATTTTCTTTGATCCAGTCTATAATTTTATGATTCCAAATTAATTTTGAATCATATTGGGGTACATAATCATCCAATAATCTATGCTTTAAACGAAGCCAACCATTCCTTTGAAAACCATACCAAATAATTAACCACGGTTTTTCTAATAATAACTTGAAAAACCTTTCCTCAAAAAAGTCATTTTTTACTAAGGTTCCATCAAAATCACAAATAAGGTACATCTTTGGATGGTATATCATTCCCTAAAATTAAGCCAAATATATAAATTTTAACGAATGCTTTTTGGAGCGAATCAATGCGGCCTGATTATAAACCTCATTCATTTCATTCAGCCTAAAGACCCCTCTCGACTAAGGTCTTTCGACCCTTCTTCTCTGCACAGTATTAACTTCGCTAATGGCTCAAATTGAAAATTGAAAATCGCCCCCCTTCTTGCTCTCCTCAAAATGCCTTATCTTTGCTGAAAGTAGCCTCATGAAAGATTCAAACACCCCTGTTTATCTCAGCAATCCCCAACTCGACCTGGCATTTGATTTTATTCAATATACCGGTCAAAACCTTTTCCTGACAGGGAAAGCAGGAACGGGTAAGACCACTTTTCTCAAAAATCTTAAAATAAGATCTCCAAAACGGATGGTTGTAGTGGCACCAACCGGAGTGGCCGCCATCAATGCCGGTGGAGTCACCATTCATTCTTTCTTTCAGCTTTCCTTTGGTCCGCAGATACCACTTGATCCTGACCGTAATCAGTTTCCGGTTAAAACTGTTGGGAGCGATTCGGCTGCAAGTATTAAGCGCTTCAGCAAAGAAAAGATCAACATTATCCGCAGTCTCGATTTACTGGTTATTGATGAGATAAGCATGGTAAGGGCAGATGTGCTCGATGCCATCGATGATGTTCTGCGTCGGTACCGGCTACGATACAAACCTTTTGGAGGTGTTCAGCTGCTGATGATCGGTGACTTGCAGCAATTGGCCCCAATTGTAAAAGACGACGAATGGGAGATTCTTAAACAATATTATGATACTTCATTTTTCTTCAGCAGCAGGGCGCTGAAACAATCAACCTTCAAAGGTCTCGAACTGAAACATATCTTTCGGCAGAGTGATCAGCAGTTTGTTGATCTTCTCAATAAAGTGCGTGAAAACAGGATTGATGCAGAAACCTTGAAGATTCTAAATCAGAGATACCATCCAGGGTTTAACCCCGATGAGAAAGAGGGTTACATTACCTTGACCACCCACAATTACCAGTCTCAGCAAATCAACAGTTCAAAATTGACTATGCTCAAAACAGCTGCTTCAATTTTCTCGGCTGAAGTAAAAGGAGAGTTTCCAGAATATTCCTATCCAACAGATCCCGAACTTGAATTAAAAATTGGCGCACAGGTGATGTTTGTCAAAAACGATCTCTCCCCGGAAAAGAGATTCTTTAATGGAAAGATTGGCAAAATTGTGGATATGGATGATGACCAGATCGAAGTGCAGTGCCCTGAAGAAGATGATACAATCCTTGTCGGAAGGTTGGAGTGGGAAAATACCAAATACACACTCAACGAGGTTTCACAGGAGATCGAAGAGGAGGTGATTGGAATTTTTAAACAATTTCCGCTTAAGTTAGCCTGGGCCATTACCATTCACAAGAGTCAGGGACTAACATTCGACAAGGCCATCATTGATGCAAGAGCATCATTTGCCCATGGTCAGGTATATGTAGCACTCAGCCGTTGCAAAACTTTTGAAGGATTAGTCCTTAGCACACCGATTGCCAGCCATAGCGTTAAGAATGATTCAACAGTACTTCATTTCAGTGAAGAGGTAGAGCAAAATCAACCTGGTCAGGCCGAGTTGGAACAGTCACGAAGAGAGTATTTGCAGCAATTGGTAGGCGAACTTTTTGATTTTAAACCTACGCTGAGGCAGATCCAGTACATTCAGCGGTTGTGGAGTGAACATTCCGGACAATTGCTTGGATCGCTGAATTTTGTGTTGCGGGCTATGGTTGCCCCATTGCAAAACGACATGATTGAAGTGGCCGGTCGTTTCGAAAATCAAGTCAGGCAATTGGTCTCTTCAGGACCTAATCCGGAAGAAAATGAGCAGTTACAGGAGCGCATCAGGAAGGCAGCTGAGTTTTTCAACAATAAATTGGAGCAATTGTTAGAGCAACCCTTGTCTGAGGCTTCAGTTGAGACAGATAATAAGGCGGTCCGCAAAAGTATTAACGAAGCAACCGACAAACTCCGCAAGGAGATACGATTAAAGAAAATCTGCCTTGATCATTGCAAAACCGGTTTTAGCACCAAATCCTACCTGGAGACCAGGTCAAAAGCTGCCATTGAGGTGGAGGAAAGTGTACGTGGCAGGAAGAAAACTGAAAGTCAGGTTGATTTCTCGGTCAACACTGATTTTTATTCCCAGCTCAAGCGCTGGCGTTCAGAGAAGGCTGAACTTATGCAGGTTGAGGTCGCCAGGATTCTTGCCCAGAAAACACTTCTTGAAATTGTTCAGACCCTTCCAGTAACAGGCAAGGAACTGAAGGAGGTGAAAGGAATGGGTGGCGTCCGTATGAAGCAATATGGCAGGGAGATTCTTGAAATGATTCTTGCCTACCGTGGTCAGCATGGGATGGAAATTCCTGCGGAAGCGGAGAAGGAGGCAGAAAGAGCCGGACTAGATTCCAGGCAGCTCAGTTACGAATTTTTTAAGAATGGTCTCACCATTCCGGAAATTGCCCGTGGCAGACAGATGGCTGTTTCAACCATTGAATCCCATTTGTTGAGCTATGTTGCAAGTGGTGAAATCTCCATCGACCGCCTGGTCGACAAGCGGAAAGTAAAGGCAATCGAAGAGTGTATCGAACTCTACAACTTCAGACAACTGACTGATCTGAAAGCCAAATTGGGTGATAAATACAGCTATGCAGAGATTAGATTTGTGCTGAAGCACCTTGAATTGGCAAAGTAAATCCTGCAGAAGGTGAATAGGTAATCATGATGCGATCGATGAGCTCATTATGGCGCTTTTCAAAAGCGGTCGATGTTCCAAATGAGTAGGATTTTATTGAGAAATGGAATGCTTGTCTTCATCATGTTGTATTTCTGCAAAAATTCGTAATTTGCACCTAATTCCAACAAACTATTTGGCTGAAATTGGATGCTACCTTCCCCCTGATCCTTTTCAGTTCAATTTAATACCATACTATGAAGAGATACATCCTGGCATTCGATCAGGGCACAACCAGTTCACGTGCCATTGTTTTCGATCACGATGGATTACCTGTAGCTACAGCACAAAAAGAATTTACCCAAATTTATCCCAAACCCGGCTGGGTTGAGCACGATCCGGATGAGATCTGGTCTACACAGGCAGCTGTCGGCATGGAGGCCATTTTTAGGGCAGGGGTCAGCGTTCACCAGACTGTTGCCATTGGGATTACCAACCAGCGTGAGACAACAGTCGTGTGGGATAAGAAAACCGGACGACCCGTGTACAATGCCATAGTATGGCAGGATCGGCGCACAGCTGATTTTTGTGACCAGCTAAAAAGTGATGGACACGGTCAGATGATCATCAACAAAACCGGATTAATACCTGATGCCTATTTCTCGGCTACCAAAATAAAATGGATTCTGGATAATGTGGTTGGTGCCCGTAAGATGGCCATTAAAGGACGACTTGCTTTTGGTACCATCGACAGTTGGCTGATCTGGAACCTGACACGCGGGAAATTGCATGTGACAGATGTCTCCAATGCATCCCGGACAATGCTCTTCAACATCCATACACTGGAGTGGGATAAAGAGCTGCTTGATCTTTTCGACATACCTGCAGCCATGCTTCCGGAAGTTAGATCATCGAGTGAGGTTTATGGCAAGACAGCTGATCCGTTTCCTTCCCCAATACCGATCTCAGGAATTGCCGGTGATCAGCAGGCGGCTCTTTTCGGTCAGATGTGCATCGAGCCCGGTATGGTGAAAAATACCTATGGAACGGGCTGTTTTATGATGATGAACATAGGGGACAAACCCATTGAATCAAAAAGTCAATTGCTCACTACAGTAGCCTGGAAATTAGGAAATGAGGTTACCTATGCGCTCGAAGGAAGTATCTTCATTGGTGGAGCAGTAGTGCAATGGCTTCGCGATAGTCTTGGCGTCATCGTTCAATCCAACGATGTTGAAAAACTGGCTGCCAAGGTAAAAGACAGTGAAGGAGTCTATTTTGTACCTGCCTTCGCCGGATTAGGTGCTCCCTACTGGGATCAGCATGCACGGGGTATCATAACCGGGATTACACGAGGATCTACCGATTCGCACATCGCCCGTGCTGCCATTGATAGCATTGCCTACCAAACATATGATGTGTTGCTAGCCATGCAAAAAGACTCAGGTGTGACAATCACGGAGTTGAGGGTAGATGGCGGAGCAACCGTGAATAACGCATTATTGCAGTTTCAGGCGGATCTGCTTCAGTCTGACGTGGTACGTCCGAAGATCACGGAAACAACTGCTTTGGGTGCAGCATATCTGGCAGGACTTGCCGTAGGTTATTGGTCTGATATTCATGATATCCGTCAACAATGGCAACTCGACCGCACTTTCTCGCCAAAAATCCCGGCAAATGAAACTACTGCCTTGATAAAGGGATGGCACAGGGCTGTAAGGACAGCAATTGCCTGGGCGGCGGAAGAATGAGTACTTCGAGTACTTAGAATACTTCGAGTACTTAAAGTAACGGGACTCCGTTCTTTAACTCTAAGTACTCCAAACTCCAAGTACTTTAAGTACTATGAATACCAGGACTCCGTTCTTTAACTTTAAGTACTCCCCACTTTAAGTACTTTAAGTACTTTTCTATTAAAGACACAAATTTAACTTTAGAATAATATGCATCCTTTCTTTGGAGAATTTTTTGGAACCGCCATCATACTTTTGTTGGGTGGTGGAGTGGTGGCCAATGTGGCGCTGGACAAAACCAACGGACATAATAGCGGTTGGATTGTCATCACCTTTGGGTGGGCGATCGGTGTCTTTACCGGAGTTTTATTTGCAGCACCGATCAGTGGGGCTCATCTTAATCCGGCGGTCACTCTGGCCTTGGTACTGACAGATAAATTCTCGGCTTCTCTAATGCCGATGTATTTTACGGCACAATTGCTGGGAGCCATGTTTGGTGCCGGACTGGTATGGCTGGCTTACAAAAAGCAATTTGATGCTACTGTCGATGGTGATACCAAATTAGGTGTTTTCTGCACAGCGCCTGCCATCAGAAGTTATGGGTACAATGTACTGACAGAATTAATTGGTACGCACATGCTCACCATGGCGGTGCTCTACATGGCAGTTCCTGAAGTGGGTTTGGGTGCCTTAAATGCCCTTCCTGTTGCATTGGTTGTTTTAGGTATCGGCCTTTCTCTTGGCGGTCCAACCGGATATGCCATCAACCCGGCACGTGATCTGGGACCACGTATCATGCACTTTTTTTTACCCATTCCCAACAAGCGTGACAGCGATTGGAAGTATGCATGGGTACCAATTCTGGGGCCGATGCTAGGGGCAGCTTCAGCAGCAGCGCTGTTTTTGATACTACGAAATCTTTAATGAAAAGTACTTGGTTCCAAATTGTAAACCATGATTCGACCATTAGTTTTAGTGACTTTAGCAGGCGCCACATCCGGACTTGTTGCAAATACAAGCGAACCGCCAAAGAAGCAAACCTATAATATTTTGTGGCTGAGTTGCGAGGATATAGATCCTACATTGGGATGCTATGGCACAAAAGGCATCGACACTCCAAATATCGATCGTCTGGCAAAAGAGGGGATCCGGTATACGCATGCTTATGCTACCGTTGGTGTTTGTGCTCCAAGCAGATCCTCCATCATTACCGGGATGTATCCGGTAAGCATTGGTACCCAAAATATGAGAACCTCAGGAAATGTTATGTATCAGGGAGTGGATGGTGAGAAATATCCAGAATTTCAAGCCATAACAAGCAAGGGTGGGGAAAATATCCCGGCCTATTCTGCTGTGCCCGATGCCCAGGTAAAATGCTTTACCGAATATTTACGCGAGGCTGGCTACTTCTGCACCAACAACGCGAAATGTGATTACCAGTTTTATCCGCCTTTTACGGCCTGGGACGAAAACAACAATAAAGCGGACTATCAACACAGGCCCGAAGGAACACCATTCTTTTCAGTGTACAACCACGAAGTTACCCATGAATCTAAAATCTGGATAAATGCCGGTCATCCTCAATTGGTCGATCCTGAAGTCATTACTATACCTGATTTTTATCCGAGGATTCCTGTCGTCAAGAAGGATGTTGCCCGCAAATATTCCAACATTGAGGAGCTGGATGCCCAGATTGGTGATTGGCTGAAACGACTTGAAAAAGAAGGATTGCTGGATAAAACCATCATATTTTTCTGGAGCGATCACGGGGGTCCGCTGCTGCGCCAGAAAAGAGCCGTCGGAAATACCGGATTGCATGTTCCGCTAATCGTGCGTTACCCTGATCAACGAATGGCCGGAACAGTGGTAGATGACGTTGTGTCGTTAATGGATTTGGGTCCGACAGTACTGTCACTGGCGGGCATAAAACCACCGGAATATATGCAGGGCAAAGCTTTTCTGGGAGACTACAAAGCTTCGGAGAAAAGGGTGGCAGTATACGGTAGTGCCGATCGCTTCGACGAAGTATATGATTTCGCCCGTTCGGTGATTGATGGAAAATTTTCCTACATCCGGAATTTTGAGCCAGAAATGCCGTATATCTACAGGAATAAATACCGTGAGCAGATCGAGATGACCAGAAAGCTCATCGAGATGCATCAAAAGGGCGAGCTGGAAGGTGGTGCAGCCTACATTTTCAGGGACAAGCGTGATGTAGAGGAACTTTATGATTTAGAAAAGGATCCCAGCGAAATCAATAATCTGGCAGGAAATCCTGCAAATAGGGAACAACTTGTGAAAATGCGTAAGCAGTTGGCCGATTGGCAACTGAAAGTAAATGACAAAGGATTGATTGACGAATACAATCTGGTGCAAATGTTTTGGCCAGGCCTTATCCAACCCTTAACCGACAAAGTAGTCTTGACCCTCGAAAAAGATCTTGTCCGTTTGTCCTGCTCCACAGAAGGAGCATCAATTGGTTATCAGTTGGATGACCAGATTGGCTTAGAACGCTGGATGCTTTACCACAAACCCTTCTTAGCTAAAAAGGGTCAGAAAATGGTGGTTCGTGCAAAACGGATAGGGTACAAGATAAGCGAACCCGTTGGCCTGGAGATACCCTGAAGAAGTAAGAAAAGTACTTCGAGTACTTAGAGTTTGGAGTACTTAAAGTTAAAGAACGGAGTCCCATAACTCTAAGTATTCTAAGTACTCTAAGTACTCTAAGTACTCTAAGTATTCT
>CAIRSO010000655.1 GCA_903881215.1 uncultured Bacteroidia bacterium | reverse complement strand
CCTATAGCTGTGCAGTTTTCACCCGGCAGAGCTGTGCAGTTTTCACCCGGTATTTACAGGTACCCTTTAATCCCTAAATATTGTAAAGATTTAAGTAATGCTTTTAGGTATCTGATAAATAGGTTAAGATACACAGAAACAGTCTAATAATCAAAACGATGATAGAGTCAATTGATTTAAAAACTATAATGTTGCTTTTAGGTGACTACGAACAATATATACCTCAAGCCCGAATTAAATATGACCTTAATTATAAAAATATTTATGCAACAAGGGAAAATATTGTCGAAATAAAGGTTTGTTCACTACCCTCAAATTATTCTGGAGCGGTATTTAGATATAAATGGCACTTATTTCAAATCAAAGAAACAAAATTTTTCTTACTTGTAGAATCATCGTTCATGGGGTCAAGCCCCACTTGGACGATTTTTTATTGGTTGAAAGTTGCTTTTTATTGTGATAGCAGTATAGATGCCATTGATAAATTTGAGAGGTTTGCTAATGACTCAATTAGTAAACACAAGAAATGATCATTTGTTTCAGGGCTGCGTTTGATTAACTCAATAATAAAATATCTAAGCTACCAATTGTCAATAATACAACTCTAAAAGCTCCAAAACTGTCATTAATTATAGACCCGCTTGTTAGAAAATCGTATTGTCCAGTTTCACCTCTAAAACAATAGAAAATAGAGCCCATTAAAATGGTAAATCTAAGTTGCCGCAAGAATGAAATATTTTTTACATATCTTTACTGTAATTCTTTATCATAAGTTCACTTAGTCAATAACTTCAAAAGATAAATGGATATAACAGTTGATAAGTTCAATCAATAAGACATTGGAAATATTCAATTGAGGTGCATTTCGAAGGATGACGGAAAAATTGTGGAGATATGTTTATAGATCATCAAATAAGGCGATACCACAAAGTACAATAGAATGGATATTATTTCACCTCACGACTATATTTAATACAATGATCAGCAAAAACAGTTTTATCATTTTTAGGATCACTGCAGAAAATTATAAAGAATTAACAATCAACTGCAAAAAGTAACAGATGGAAAAATCAACAATATTTACAATAGGACATTCAACACACCAACTTGATTTTTTTCTTGAACTGTTAGTGGAGTATGGAGTGACATGTGTTGTCGACATAAGAAGTGTTCCAGCTAGTTCTTATAATCCACAGTATAACCAGGAATCTTTAAAATTTTTTTTGAAAAGCAATAACATTATTTATCTCCATTTTGCCGAAGAATTTGGAGCCAGACAAACTGACCCTGATATACTAGATGATGATGGGAAAGTTGACTTTGAAAAAGTCAGAAAAACTTGGCTGTTTAAAAATGGTCTTGAAAGGATCTGGCAGGGTATTGAAAAAGGTTATGTTGTTGCAATTATGTGTTCAGAAAGTGAACCATTGGACTGCCATCGGTTTTCAATGGTGTCTGTTGGACTTCAGAAGGATGGTTTTGAGGTCAAACATATTTTGAAAGATAAATCCTTAAAGACCAATTTGGCATTAGAAAATGAACTATTAGAGAAATATTCCAAAAAATTACCTCAGAATGATTTATTTAATACGGATGTTACTGTAGAAGATCAACTACGGGCCGCCTATAGGTTAAAAAACAAGGAAATAGGATTCTCAAAACACATAAACAATCAAAAGGAGGAAGATTATGATTAAACTATTTACTATCGGTTTTACCGAAAAATCGGCTGAGACATTTTTTACCTTGCTCAAAAAGGCAGGTGTCAAAAAAATAATTGATACTCGATTGAACAATGTTTCTCAATTATCTGGTTTTGCAAAAGGCGCTGACTTGAAATATTTTGCTAAAGCAATTGGAGATATTGGTTATGAGCATAATATTGATTTGGCACCAACAAAAGAATTGCTTGGTAAGTACAGAGATAAAAAAATTACGTGGGCTCAATATGAGATAGAATACATTAATATTCTTGAGAAAAGGAGAATTTTACAAAAACTTGATTTAGAAGGACTAGACGGAAGTTGTATACTTTGCAGTGAACATAAACCGGATATGTGTCACCGGCGATTGCTAGCGGAATATCTTAAGAAGGCAAATAAAAGCATCGAAATCATACATCTAATTAAATAAATCATGAAAATAGTTTGTTTAGCGAATTCATTTAGATTAGGCGGTCGATGCTTAGGGGGAATTGAACTTGATCATCATAATAATCCGGTAATTCAGAATGGAAAACCAAGATGGATTAGACCAGTTTGCAATACAGAACATGAGGAAGTTCCAACCCATTTAGTGTCGCATATTTCACTATTAGACATTATCGAATTCCAGGCTGTTCAAGCAATAGGCCATGGTCATCAATCTGAAAATATCTTATTCAATACAAATTCTCTTCAAATAATTGGCCAGTTCCCATATGCCGATATTGAGAATATTAAAGATAATAATCGTCATAGTTTAGTTTTTAGTAATCGCGGTGCTGCAGTTCCGGAGCATGTAGTGAATGGGTTAACTTACTCACTAATGATATTATCCTTGAATGAGTTTGAAACAAATGAAAGAGTGTTCGATGACAAACCTTATCCACAAATCAAGCTTTCATTTAAATACGGTGGGAATTTGTATAACTTTCCAATCACTGACCCAGTCTTTCTTCACGAGTACGGATTAAACAATAATATTTTACAAGGGAAGGAGAAAATCTATGTGACTTTTTCCCTTGCCGCACCTTGGGAAGGGTGGGCGAGCAAACTTATAGCTGGAATTATATTCAATGGTATTACCAATCCTGAGAATGCTGAGTACGAAGATGATGGAATGCCTTTCTAAT
>CAIRSO010000654.1 GCA_903881215.1 uncultured Bacteroidia bacterium | reverse complement strand
GTAAACATGCGCATCAGGAGTTTGCCGGATAAAACAGTAACCAGCGAGATGCACCCTGATATGACACTGGTCATGATGAGCGTTGCACGCAGCCCGGCCTTGACGCGGTCCGGACGGTTGGCCCCCATATTTTGTCCGACAAAAGTCGATAAGGCCACTGCAAAACTCATAGCAGGCATAGCGGCAAAACTGTCAATTCTTCCTGCGGCACTATAGGCCGCATTCGCATCAACCCCGAACTGATTTACAATCCAATAAAGTGCCACCATCCCCGCTGCAACAAAGGTTTGCTGGAATCCGGTGGGAAGTCCGATCTTTATGCTTTTACCTTAAATCCGCGACGAAGTTATGAACAAAAGCCGCCAAAACATTGTGTATAAGTATTTTACACAATGCTTTGACAGCTGAAAAAGATCACCTATTTTAGTGCTGTGAAACAAAAACAATAGGAACAGTAACTTTTTCGGCATGAAATTACAAAAAATATCAACAAACGTTAGCCCATTTGCAGGCATTTCTTTCGTCAACAAGGACTTTGAGAACATTGGGATGAGCCAACTTATTGATAATGAATTAGGGGCGAGGGTAAAAACAGTTGGTTTTAATTACAGTGATATCGTAAAAAATTTCTTCAATGTTTTTTATAGTGGCGGCGATTGTGCAGAAGATATTCAAACACACTTAGGCAAACACCTCAAATCCATACCTGGCAACAATGTTCCAAGTGCAGACACAATTTTACGGGGAATAAAAGAACTTACTACCACAAATTCAACCTTTATTTCCAAACAAGGAATTGCATATGATTTTAACATAAACACAAAGCTCAATATTTTAAATATCAAATCGTTGCTGCTCACCGGGCAACTGAATAAAGATACTTGTTATGATTTTGATTATGACAATCAAATAATTGCCACTGAGAAATATGATACCAAACGCACATACAAACACAACAAAGGATATTTTCCGGGGGTTGCAACCATCGGAAAAAAAATAGTTTATATCGAAAACCGCGATGGCAATGCCAATGTGAAATTCGAGCAAGCTTCGACACTTTCCAGGGCATACGGCCTTTTGAATGAAAACGGCATTAAAATAAACCGTTCGAGGATGGATGCTGGTTCTTATGCAAAAGACATCATAAATGTTGTTGCGTCCAACAGCAAGTCGTTCTATATAAGGGCAAACAAGTGTGCCGAGCTTTTCAGGCAAATGAGCGAAATCAAGACGTGGAAAAGCGTGGAAATCAACTATATCAATTATGAAGTTGCTTCTATTCCATTTACCCAATTTTGTGAGGGAGAAAATTATCGTTTGGTCATTATGCGGGAAAAAAGTGGCAACAACCAGATAGATATGTTTACCGAAGATAATTGCGTTTATCGTTCTATTTTGACCAACGACTGGCAAAGCACTGAAAAAGAAGTCATTGAATATTATAACCAAAGGGGCGGCAGCGAGAAGCTTTTTGATGTCATGAACAATGATTTTGGCTGGAAGCACCTTCCATGTTCGTTCTTAAATGAAAATACGGTTTATTTGATCATCATGGCAATGGCCAAAAATTTTTACAATTACTTTGTTGAAAAGGTTTCAGTGGTTTTTGAGGACATATTGCCAACAACCAGACTTAAACGCTTTATATTCAGGTTTATATCGGTTGCTGGGAAATGGGTTCGTTCAGGAAGGCAATGGGTATTAAAACTGTACACTGATAAGCCGTACGAGGGGTTCGTAGTCTAAAAACACCGACTTTCACCAGTATTTTATATGTCAGCAGGGAGAGTTATATCTGAGAATTTAATCCATTAATATATTAAATCGCTATATATCTGTACGTTACGTGATTTTTCGTTTGTTTTCGGAAACAAGTTCAGGTGAACCGAATCAATTTATGATAGAAATATTTTGACAAAATTAGTTTGCGAGAAAATTTTGCTTAATCAATCCCATATTGGGGGAAAATATTTGATGGAATTGGCATAAAAACATAAAATCGGCTAATAAAAATGGCTAAACTTGCTGCTTAACTATTTCTTGCGGATTTAAGGAATAAGGATCATAGTGAATTTCATCAACGATTCCGGCAACTACAGATTTGATCGTGAATGTATCCGGTTCTTGCAGAATCAATCTTGCAGAACCTCCCTCTTCCATTACAATCACGTTATCGCCCGGACCAGCCTGAACCGCATCAACGGCAAGAAAAGATTTCCCGCCGGATGTTCCATCCGGGTTGACGGGCTGAACAATTAAAATCTTTCTTGATTCATACCCAGTGGTTTTAATGGTAGAAACTACATTTCCGATAACTTTTGCCAGTATCATGCCTGATCCTCCAGAAATATGTTGTCGACAATTCCCACGATGGCTGCATCACACGGAT
>CAIRSO010000653.1 GCA_903881215.1 uncultured Bacteroidia bacterium | reverse complement strand
GGTTCAGTATGCCTTTGATCGTTTTTACCGTTAACAATCTCAATATCCTCAAAGGTATGCTTTATTAGGTTATAATTGTCCTTGTTGTACAAAACATACCAACATTTTTTAGTATGGCTCCAAACTGCTCCAATGCCTTTGGCTTTGATTTTCAATTCTTCGCTAAAACCAAAATAAATGGCAATCTGGAAATTCCCGTTGTGGTATATCTTCTCAATTTTTACCATGTCATAACTTTGTTCTCTTAAAGTTAACCCTTTTTAAGAAGAAAAAGAAATTTGAAGGATAAAGGATAAAAGGATAAAGGATAAAGTGAAGACAGCGCTGATCGATATTTTTTCAATCTCTAGTCTTATCTCTCATGTCTCAACTTATCAATAAACTCCGCCACCCCTTCTCCAGCACCTTTGGCTATTACATTCACCCTTTTGGGAAGATCAGCCGGGGGATTGGGATCTATCAGCCAGATCGGACAATACTGAGAGGCATAATGAAGCAATCCTGCTGCAGGATATACATTGAGCGATGTGCCAATCACACAAAGAATATCAGCCGATTCGACCATGGGAATCGCCAAATCCATGGCCGGAACCTCCTCCCCAAACCAGACGATAAAGGGTCTTAGCTGACTTCCTTTTTTGCATTTTTCACCTATCTTGATCTCTTTGTCGCCGATGGGATAGATAAGCGAAGAATCAACCGAACTCCTGGCTTTGGACAATTCGCCATGCAAATGAAGAACCTTTTTCGAACCGGCTCTTTCGTGCAAATTGTCGACATTTTGAGTGATGATCTGTACCTTGAAGGATTTCTCCAATTCAGCCAAAAGCAAATGCCCCTTGTTTGGTTGGCATTCATACATCTGCTTACGGCGCTCATTGTAGAAGCGAAGCATCAATTCGGGATTCTTGCGCCATCCCTGAATGGAAGCAACTTCCATCACATCATACTCCTCCCACAATCCATTCGAATCGCGGAAAGTTCGGATGCCGCTCTCTGCCGACATTCCCGCTCCACTCAGTACCACCAGTTTTTTCATCCTTCAACTATTTGTTCTGAAAAACTCTCAACTTTTAACTCCCCCTCGGCTCCGCTCGGGGACCGGTGAGTCTGCCAACTCTCAACTTTCAACTCCCAGTTCTCAACTCTTTCTTACTGTTGAACAACAGTTCCATATTCAAGATAATTTGCCTGACTTTTTGTAAGTAAATAGTAACTTTACCTACTTCTTAAATTATAAAGATGAGCCAACTACAAAAATATACAATTCCTGCCATGCTTCGCAATAGTTTTGGTCAATTCGGTCCCAGACCATCACTGGTTTTTGCAGGGGAGGAGAGCTGCAGCTACTCGCAGCTTGAAGAGGAGATGAACAAGGTAATACGTCAGCTTATTTCCTTTGGAATTTCCAAAGGTGACAAGGTGGCGATTCTAAGCACCAATATGCCCAACTGGGGAATCGCCTATTTTGCGATCGCTTCCGCCGGCGCAATTGTTGTGCCCATTCTACCTGATTTTTCAATCATCGAAATCAACAATATCATCGAACATTCTGAGCCAAAAGTGGTTTTTGTCTCAGAAAATCTCCTGTCCAAGATTGAGCGGTTAACTGCTGATAGTTCCAAAGTGATCATCGGGATTGAAACATTTGAAAAAATTTCAGGTTTTGATGCTACCGCGGAAAAAGCTTCTGAAAAAGATGCTTATGATATCGTGGAAGAGGATGATCTCGCCTCGATTATCTATACGTCAGGTACAACAGGAAAATCTAAGGGGGTCATGCTCACCCATAAAAATATCGTTTGGGATGCCCAGCAAGGCGGATTGATTCATCAAATCAATTCCTATGACAGGTTCCTATCCTTATTGCCGCTTTCACATGCTTATGAGAATACCATTGGATTTATTTTTGCCGTTATGTTTGGCGCATCGGTCCATTACATCAGGAAACTTCCAACTCCTGCAGTATTGCTTCCCGCCTTGCAGATAGTGAAACCAACGATCATGCTTACCGTTCCTTTAATCATTGAGAAAATTTATAAGAAACAAATTCAGCCGGTATTTTCAAAAAATTTATTCATCAGACTATTGTACCGTATTTTACCAGTACGGTTGCTTCTCAATCGGATGGCCGGAAAAAAGCTGTTGAAGACTTTTGGAGGAGAGTTGAACTTCTTTGGAATTGGCGGGGCAAAGTTGGATCCCACAGTCGAAAAATTTTTGAAAGAGGCGAAATTTCCGTATTCCATAGGCTTTGGTCTTACAGAGACCGCTCCTCTGGCAGCTGGAGCCGGACCAGCTGCTACACGGCTGAACACAATTGGTCCTGCGATGCCAGGGTGTGAAGTGAAGATAAATCAGCCGGATGGCAAAAATGGGCAGGGTGAGATTTGGATCAAAGGGCCAAATGTGATGAAAGGATATTACAAAGAACCGGACTTAACCAAAGAGGTACTTTCCGAAGACGGTTGGTTTAAAACCGGGGATTTAGGCTCCTTTGATAAAAAGGGATACCTGGCATTTAAAGGACGCTTGAAGAACATGATTGTCAGTGCTTCAGGAGAGAATATCTATCCCGAAGAGATAGAATCGGTGATTAATAATTTCAAAAATGTTGTTGAATCACTCGTTATTCAACGGAAAGGGAAACTTGTTGCACTTGTTCGT
>CAIRSO010000652.1 GCA_903881215.1 uncultured Bacteroidia bacterium | reverse complement strand
CGAATTCCAGGTATCTATCAGCGCTTTCATCAGAAAAACTTTCTGCTTGAGCGAAAAGTGCCCCCTCAATTCTGTGCTTGTTTTTTTCGTTCCGCAAATAATTCAGGCTTTTATTTTTGGTCGCAGTGTACAAATAGGCTTTGATGGAACTATTAGAAGGAAGGGAATCCCTGTTTTCCCATAAATAGATAAAGATACTTTGAACGATATCCTCCGACAGGGTTTCATCGCGCAGGTAGCCGTTCACAAAGTTGCACAAGTCATCGTAATAGGTGTCGAAAAAATACTTGAAGGCATTTTCATCCCCTTCAACCATTCTTTGAATGATGAAAAATTCTTCGCCCGACACATTTTTTTTCATATCGCTACTAAAGATTTAGCTCTATCAAAAGAATGAAATATAATCTTATTCTGCAACAATTGATTCGAAGTGCATGAACGGTTCTAAAAGGAACGTTATATTTGCCTTGACTATTTTTAAGAACTGGCATTAACCTTAACATCCAAACGCATGACAATTTTAGACAGCATTATTCTGGCCATCGTTGAAGGATTAACGGAATTCCTTCCCATCTCCTCTACAGGACATATGATCATGGCATCCAATGTGATGAAAATCTCGGGCGAATTCGTCAATACCTTTGAAATAGCCATTCAGCTTGGAGCAATCATGGCCATCGTCATGCTTTATGCCAAAAGATTTCTGCAGAGTTTTACCATCTATTTGAAACTTGGCGTCGCGTTTATTCCTACCGGGATTGTCGGGTTTCTGGCATACAAGACCATCAAGATGTATCTTTTTAACCCTTATGTCGTGGGAGTTGCTTTGGTAATCGGAGGGATTATCCTGGTATTTATCGACAAAAAAGTAGTCGCCCAAAAGAGCAAAACCCTTGATCTGGATTCCATTTCCTACCGGAGATCCTTCCTCATCGGACTGATTCAATGCATCTCGATGATTCCGGGTGTCTCAAGGGCAGCGGCGACCATTATTGGCGGGGTTTTCAATGGACTGGACAAGAAACAAGCAATGGAATTCTCTTTCCTACTAGCAGTTCCCACCATGTTTGCGGCCACCGGATATGAACTGATCAAGACTCCAATCACTTTTACCTCCCACGAATATACCTTGCTGGGAATCGGTTTGGTGGTGGCTTTTATTTCGGCATGGGCAGCGGTGAAAGTCTTTATCAAATTGGTCGAAAACTACGGATTCAAATATTTCGGATACTACCGGATAGCGATTGGGTTGCTGTTTCTATTGTTTATCCGGTTCTAAACTATTAACACGTGAAACTACTATTAACAACTTTTCTCCTCCTCTTAATCATCGGCAATTGCCTCTTGGCGCAAGAGACAAAATCCTGGCAAGTAAAAATCTCGGTAGCTCCCGAGCTTCAAAAATCCTTCAACAAAGGAGGGCGTCTGCTGATTCGCTTCTCCGGACAAAATAAGAAAGAACCCCGTCAGAGTGCAGACTTCACGGTAGGATATACTCCCCAAAGCTGGGATGGAAAATCAACTTTCACCCTTGTTTCGTCTGAAAAGGGAATATTGAGCAGTGGGGCAATGCCTTCGGTAGACAAGGTTTATTGCCAGGTGGTTTACAAGCACAACATAGATGATGCACAGGAAAATGCGCCAGGAAACTGGTACAGCAACATTGATTCCTTATCTCAAACTTCA
Source organism: uncultured Bacteroidia bacterium (assembly GCA_903881215.1). Classification (GTDB taxonomy): domain Bacteria; phylum Bacteroidota; class Bacteroidia; order Bacteroidales; family Prolixibacteraceae; genus CAINVV01. Next base: position 22,286 of record CAIRSO010000652.1, on the reverse strand, counting down.
TCAGGTTCATTTGACTTAACCTTAAGCAAAGTGATCGCTCCAGGAGTTGTAAAGGAGCATAAATTTGTCAAAACCATCGAGATTCAAAGCAAATTTCTTTCTGATTTTTCAGGACATCCGCGCTTTTTGAAGGCCGCAATATTGCTCCCTGCCACATATTTCAACCAGCCGGTCAAAAATTTTCCGATCTGTTACAGGGCCCCGGGACTTAACGGCCGGCTCACTGCAATTAACAATAAGCTGGATGACAAGGAGTTTAGCGATTGGTGGTTCTCAGGAAAAGCTCCTCAGATCGTCTATGTCTTCCTCGATTCCCAGGGACCCTATGGAGACTCTTATCAGGTTGATTCAGAAAATAACGGCCCATGCGGGAAAGCCCTGACTGAGGAGCTGATCCCTGCCATTGAAAAAATGGTTCACTACAATCCTGCTTCTAAAAAGCGGTACCTTACGGGGATGTCTACCGGAGGATGGGTGGCCATGGGACTGCAGGTTTTTTATCCGGATTTATTTGACGGAACCTGGTCGTACAGTCCGGATCCATTGGACTTCGAACACTATGGCCTGATCAATATCTACCAGGATGACAACCTCTTCTACAACCGTTTCGGATACCTTCAGCCAGGAAAAAGAACAATCTACGGCGAACCAACCTTCTCCATGAAAGACTGGATTGCGGGTGAGAATGTAGTCAGCCGCACCGGCAATTACCTCGTCTCCGGCGGACAGTTTGGTGCTTACAATGCAGTTTTTGGTCCGAAAGGCAAGGACGGACTGCCAACCCTGATGTTCGACCCTATTACGGGAAAAATTGATCATGATGTTGCCAAACAGTGGGAGAAATATGACCTAAAGAAAGTGCTTGAGAATAATTGGAGCACGCTTGGGCCCAAACTGCAGGGCAAAATCTGGATCTGGACGGGCGACATGGATGGGCTGTATTCCAATGTGGCGACCCGTTTTATGAAAATGTTTCTCGATAAAACGGAAAATCCAAAATCAGATGCTATAATTAATTTCACACCCATGGCAGGCCATTGCCAGGAGTGGAGTGATGACGAAGTGATCAAGATGGTGGGGAAAAAAGCGGAATCACAGCGTTAAGTACACATTTAATCGGCTTACTCTTTGATGCAATAAAACCTGGAGGACAAGTTTGGTTTTGCCGTTATGCTCACATATATCTATACTTTTTCATTACATTTGTTGATGAAGCCAAAAGATCGGTCTTATTTCTGCATCCATGCTTAATCAAAACTTCGAAAATGATGAGCAGGCTCTCGTAAAATTAGCTGCCGGTGACTTGGCGTCTTACCGGTTTTTATTTGATCGTTACTTTGCTGATCTTTGCAATTTCCTCCGGATTTACCTGCATTCAAAAGAATTTTCAGAAGAAATTGCCCTGGAAGTCTTCGAAATCGTTTGGGAAAAACGTGAAACGCTCCACATCAAGGTTACCTTCAAATCCTTTCTTTTTGCCGCTGCAAAGAACAGGGCCATCAGCTACTACCGAAGAGAGCACAGGGCCATTTTTACCTCACTCGAAAATTGCGAGCCACTGGCTTTTGAGGAATCCAACTCTCAGCATTTCATGGAAGAGAATGAACTTCGCTCACTTATAGAATTGGCCATCAACAAACTACCTGAAAAAAGCAGACAAATCTATCTCATGGCAAGGAATGAAAATTTATCTCACAAAGAGATAGCAACCCGTCTTGGCATCACACCGAAAACTGTTGAGAACCATGTTGGGATTGCCTTGCGAAAGTTGCGTGAATCACTGAGGCCATTTTACAAACAGATTTTCATGGGCTGGATCCTGCCATTTTTGCTCAGGTAAATTCTTGATTCAAAAAAAGTACAAAAAAAATTCATTTCCCATTGAGGGATTTCTCCCCTAAAAACGACTTAACTACAAGAAGGAAAAAAATGGAGATCCAAAACATACCCTGGGAAGCAATTTCAGCGAAACTGAACAATGTTGCCGAGTCTGATGATTTAAAACAAATTCAGGCATGGCTTGATTTGTCGGCCGAGAATCATGATATTTTATCAGAGATAGTGAACACATGGGCTATTACCAAAAGCAGTCCTGAATTTTATCAGCCCGACATGACCTACAACTGGAGCAAATTGATGCAAAAAATCAATATCCGGTCTGAAAAGAAAAACCGCCTCATGGTGTTTCTGCGGGTTGCAGCGGCAGCGGCGGTCCTTATCCTGGTATTTTTAGCCGGCATTACTTTCAGTGATCGTTTTCGCATTCAGCAACCAACCATTACCTACTCAAAAATTATTGCGCCAAAAGGAAACAAAACTCAAATTATACTTCCTGACAGTAGCAGGGTATGGCTCAACTCAGGAGCTGAACTTTGGTATCCATCCGATTATTCGGCTCATAACCGCGAAGTCTGGATGAAAGGAGAGTGCTTTTTCCAGGTTCAGAAAGATCCGGTTCATCCATTGCTGGTTCATGGGACCAAGATTCAGGTAAAAGTATTCGGTACAACTTTCAACATCAGGGAAGATGATAGTAAAGATCTTTCCGATGTCACGCTTCTGGCAGGCAAAGTTGAAGTGTTAAACCTAAAAAATCAGAAAATTTCTGATCTGAATCCCGGACAGCAATTGGTTTACCAGAAGGGGGTGAGTCAGATTCTGGCACCAGAAAACATGGATGCCATGACCTCATGGGTAAATAACATATTGATATTCAATAATCAGCCATTCGAAGAAGTGATCAGATATCTCGATGGTTGGTATGGAGTCGATATCCAGCTTGAGCGTTCGCTCTATTATCGCCACAACTATACTTTCAAGGTAAAAACAGAAAGTTTGCGTGAGGTGCTTGAACTCATCACCATCATCACACCAATCAATTATAAGATCGAAGGAGATCAGATAAAAATTAAATACAAACCTAAAATGCAATAGTCAGTGTCAAAAAAAACAGGAAGTGTTCGAGACTCCCTGTTTCCAAATTAGTTTATTGTTGAACGAATTGATATGCATGAAATTCGCTAAAATGGCCTGCATAAAAATTCAAAACTAAATCAATCAAAATTATGAATAAAAAATCAATGCTGGAGTGCCATCGAAATCCGGTGGTACAAAAAATTCTCTTAACTATGCGACTAACGCTATTTTTGCTGGTATTAAACATTCTGAATGCCTATTCAGCCAGCTACGCACAAAAGGCCAAATTGAACCTGAATGTACAAAACGGACAAGTGAAGGATGTTCTGGCTCAGATTGAAACCCAGAGCGAATTCTTTTTTATGTACGACAACAATCAGGTTGATGTTGAACGCAAGGTGAACCTTGAGGCAAGAGCTGAGAACATAGATCTGGTGCTCCAGAAATTGTTTGAAGGTACCGATGTGGATTTCAGGGTTGTGAACCGGCAAATCGTCCTGTTCCCTGAAAGCGGATCGACAAACACCGTTCAGCAGACGGCCAAACTCAAAGGAAAAGTAACTGATGCATCAGGAGCAGCACTGCCGGGTGTTACGGTTGTTGTTAAAGGCACGACCAATGGAGTTATTACAGACCTTGATGGCAATTACGCGTTTTCCAGTGTTCCGCAAAATGCCGTATTGCAGTTCAAATTTGTGGGAATGAAGACCAAGGATGTAACAGTTGGAAACAACACCACCATCAATATTACCCTTGAAGATGAAACCATCGGAATCGAGGAGGTTGTTGCCATCGGTTATGGTACTGCCAAGAAAAGAGATGTAACCGGAGCTGTTGGTTCGGTAAGGGCAGAAGCCATTGTCCGTTCCAATCCGGTACAACCTGCCAAGGCCCTTCAGGGACAACTGGCTGGTGTGAACGTCAACAAGGTGAACTCTCGTCCGGGGTCCGATTACACCATTGACATCCGCGGGGTCCACTCCATCAGTTTCAGCAGCGAGCCACTAGTGGTGATCGACGGAGTGATGGGAGGAAAATTGAATACCCTGAATCCCAGCGATATTGAGACCATGGACGTGTTGAAAGATGCTTCATCGGCTGCTATTTATGGTGCTCGAGGAGCGAACGGAGTCATCATTATTACGACCAAAAAGGGAGCATCCGGCAAAACCAAAGTCACCTACGAAGGATATGTTGGGGTAAAAGCGCCAACGAACTTACCCGACCTGATGACAGGTCCGGAATTTTACCGGGCTTACAATGATGTGGTGAAAGCAGAGAACCCGCTTGCACAGCTTATCTGGACCACCGCCGAAGCTGCCAATGCTGCTGCGGGAAAATCCGTTAATTGGGTAGATGAAGTAACTGATCCTTCCCTGCAAACCAGTCATGTGGTAGCGCTATCCGGAGGAAATGAAAATACCACCCATTACTTTTCTGCCGGTTATCTGAACGAAAAAGGAAACTTGCTCAACACAGGTTACAACAGATACAATTTAAAGGGATCTGTCGACAGCAAATTGAACAATATAATGAAAGTTGGTTTTACAACTTACTATACCTACAGCATCCAGAATCTGGGATCCAACGAGACCTTGCGCAGTGCCTACCGTGCAAGACCAATCGGAACAAAATATTATGCCGATCTTACTAATCCGACAGAAACCAACGACAAAGATGTGGAAGGTTATGCCTTTTGGATGGGGATCAAAGATACCCAGGTTCAAAACCCGATTCTGGAGGTAAGAGCCGGTAACTACAAAGATGAGACACGTGTTTCCAGCTTTCTGGGAAACGGTTATATTGAATTGACCCCGATGAAAGGATTGTCATTCAAATCATCTCTTTCTGCTTCTGTCTTTAACAGCCGCAAAGGGATTTTCCAGGGTGCCGATTCAAAAGGAAGGCTAAATAAATTACCATCCGCCAACAATGCATATAACTTCAACGGCTCCTATACCTGGGACAATGTCTTGAACTACAAATTTACTGCTGGTTTGCACAATTTGAATTTCACCGCTGTTCAGAGTGCCCTTGCCGAGCGATTTGAAACTTCCGGCACGCAGGTCGAAAACTTATCTTACAATTCTGACTGGTATGCCCTGAACACCGGTGCCATTATCAATGGTGTCACCAGTAGTTTAACCGAGCGCACCATTCTGTCTTTCATGGGAAGATTTAACTACAATTTCAACGAAAGATATCTATTGACACTAACAGGCCGTTATGACGGATCATCTGTTTTGGCAGAAGGCAACAAATGGGCATTCTTCCCCTCTGTGGCAATGGCATGGCGTGCCATTGAAGAACCGTTCGTCAAGCAATTGAACCTCTTTTCTGATCTGAAATTGCGTGCCAGTTATGGTGAAGTAGGAAACGATGTGGTTGCCCCATACAGTACCCAGGCCTATCTGAACAAGACATCTTATGATTTCGGAGGAGCTGCCGCTTATGGCTATGCACCACGGAACATTGGCAACGCTGAACTTAAATGGGAGAACAGTGCCGAATACAATTTTGGTATCAACATGGGTTTCCTAAAAAACAGGATCATTGCAGACATTGAGGTTTACAACAAAAAAACCAATGATTTGATTCAGAATGTGGCTATTCCAACTTCTCTGGGATACGGATCGGTCACCGCGAATGTTGGTAAACTTCTTAACCGAGGTGTGGAAGTAACTTTAAATACAGTAAATATCCAGAAAAAAGATTTCAGGTGGACTACCAATATCAATTTCTCAAAGAACCACAATGAAGTAATGGAACTTTACGGAGGAACTGTCACCCAGGATATCGCAAACAGTCTTTTCGTCGGACAATCTTTAAGGTCTAATTATTACTATGAATATGCAGGTATCTGGCAAACGAGTGAAGCCGCCGAAGCCACCAAATATGGTCAAGTACCCGGATCCGTTAAAGTTGTAGATCAGAACAATGATGGCAAGATTTCGTCCTCAACCGGTATTGACGACCGCGTTGTTTTGGGTAACCAATTGCCAAAATGGATGGCTGGTGTCAACAATACACTGACCTATAAGAGTTTTGACCTTTCCTGTTTTATTTATACACGCCAGGGGGTTCAGTTTCAAAATTCCATGCTATCAGGTACAATGGGTGATTTAGGCGGTAACCGTTACAACCACCTGAACTTGAACTACTGGACAGTAAATAATCCCACCAATGACTATTATGGTGTCTGGCAAGCCAACCCTTACCGTCAGGCAATTCAGTACAAAGAGGCAAGTTTCTGGCGTATATCCAATATTACTTTGGGCTACAATCTTCCTAAGACTATGCTAAGTGCTATGAAATTCAGCAATTTGCGATTCTATTTGCAAGCGAACAATCCAAAAGTTTTCACCAAGGATAAAGGTATCTGGATGGATCCTGAGTTTAACTCCGGTACTTACCAGGATGATGTTCCAAATGCAACCTATCTCTTTGGAATTAGTGCATCTTTCTGATATTGAATAACAATGAAAAAAAATATTACTACAATGAAAAAATACAACATACGCAATTTCGTCCTGGTAATGCTGCTGATTTTTATGGGCACAGGATGCAAGGATTTCTTAAAAGAGGAATCAATCTCAAATATTACTACCAACTCTTATGTAGTGAATGAAGCCGGTTATGAGGATTTGGTTAAGTCATGCTATCCACTGTTACGCGATTTTATTCTTAACTATGCTGTGGCTCAGCACGGAACTGATTTTTTCCAGGGACAAAACTGGACCCAGAAATCAATTGGTGACGGGCCATACTTTGATCAGTATGATATTCGGTTGAATTCTTCAGTAACCGAAGTATCGGAATTCTGGGATATCCTCTACCGCAATATTGGCCGCACCAATGCAGCCATTGGCCGTGCAGATGCCATTACTTATGCGGTTCCGGCAAAAAAGGCAGCACGTGTTGCTGAAGCCAAATTTATCAGGGCTTTGAGTTATTTCTATGTTGTTCAGACATGGGGAGACGCCCCAATGCCACTTACCGAAACGATTGCAGCTGATAAGGCTGTCGTAAGGGTACCTTCAGCTGCCATTTATACCCAGATTCTTAAAGATCTGACAGAGGCTGAATCCGCTCTTCCGGTAGCAGCAACGGATTATGGCCGTGTAACCAAAGGAGCTGCGCAGTTTTTGCTTGCACGTGTATATCTAACCCGTGGATGGAACTTTAAAGGTGCTTTGGGTGGCGTTGCCGGTGACTTCAAATCAGCTTTGGATTATGCCGACAAAGTCATTGGTGCTTACCCGCTGGTAGCCAAATACAGTGCGCTTTTCCCAACCCGCTCCAACAATCCGCTGACACAATATACGGGTGCTCAAAACGATAAAAACTCTGAAGTAGTATTTCCTATTCAGTACAACACGGATGCATTGACCAATGCCATGGAGGTTCCTTATCCAAGTACAGCCAACAGAGAACCGGGCAATTATTACCATTCGATTTTCCCGGGGAATGGCGAATTGGTTGGCAGCACAGGCAGAACAACCGATTACAACCGGAACCAGCCTAAAAATGTTCCAACACCATCGTCATACCGGTTTTTCGATCCTCAAAAAGACAGCCGCTATACCCATGACTTTGTTAATACGATCTGGGCTCTGAAAGCAGTTTCCAATTATGCATACAGCTATACGGATCCCAATGCGAAGGTAAGTTATGCAGTTGGTGACACTGTGGCTTACTGGACACCATGGAACAAACCCGCTACCGGAGCTCAGAAGGGGATAGATGAAGGTGGAACAAAAAAATATGCGGTTATGAACCTGGATCAGATGGTCAGTGGAGTTCAAATTTCACGTCTGACTACCCCAATACCCTCCATGTGGAAATTCTGGCAGCCCGGTATTGCTTACGGTGACGGATATGGTACATTTGACTTTGCCCTGTTCCGTTCTGCGGAAGCTTACCTTCTTGCAGCAGAAGCAATTCTGAAAGGCGCAGGCAATGGTACGCTTGGCGGTGCAGAGGTGTATTACAACAAAGTGCTTGATCGCGCGGTAGGAGTTGGTGTTGATCCTTTGCGGGCAAAATATCCTGAAGATCTGACCAACTTCGAAACAATTTCATACAGGGCCACTGCATCATCCATCTCCATTGACATGGTACTCGATGAGAGTGGAAGGGAATTGTTCGGAGAGTTCAACCGCTGGTATGATCTGAAACGCACAGGCAAATTAATTGAACGTGCCAAAAAGTACAACTTCTGGACAAAAGCTAAGGGAGTGCCGACAGATAATAGCCTCGTCAGGCCAATCCCACAGACTGAAATTGACCGTTCTTCGCCCCCAATTCTACAAAATACGGGTTACTAATAATTATTTATGACCCATTATAAGGGAGAAGAAGTTTTTTAATCTTCTTCTCCCCTTTTTTTTTATTGAACCCTTAATTATGAAAAAATCAATGCTTTCTTACGTTTCATTAAGCTCCTGTTTGATACCATTCCAGGTTGCATGTATACAAACGCCCAAAGAGCAAATACCTGCGGAAAATAGGCCAAACATTATCCTGATCCTGGCCGATGATATTGGTTTTGAAACCATTGGTTCTTATGGAAGTTCCATATACAAAACACCAAGGATCGACAAGATGGCCGGGCAGGGGGTACGGTTTGAACAATGCTATTCCCAACCATTAAGCTCCCCTTCCCGGGTACAACTAATGACCGGGAAATCGAATTTTAGAAACTACGAGCGATGGGGTTACCTGAACCAAAATGAAACAAATTTTGCCCATATTTTAAAATCAAAAGGTTACGCTACCTGCATTGCCGGGAAATGGCAACTGAAGGGAGATGAATATGCTCCCTACAAGGCAGGTTTCGATGAATACCTTTTGTGGAATATTATGGATACCAGCTCCACCTACAATGAGCGTTATAAAAATCCGCGGGTGCTGGAAAACGGAAAGAAGAAAAAATATACCAATGGAGAGTACGGGCCTAAGCTTTTCGTCGATTTCATTACCAATTTCATGGAGCGAAAAAAAGATGCGCCATTCCTGGTCTATTATCCGATGGTCCTTTCCCATCGCCCATTTGTACCAACTCCTGATAATGGTAAAGCTTATGATGATTTTAAGATTGTTAAGAGAGGTGAATCCGGAGGCTCACCTTCGGACAACAACTATTTCAAGGATGAAATGGCCTTTCTTGATAAAAATGTCGGTGAGATTTTAGACAAAGTCAATGAACTGGGCATCAGCAAAAACACCCTTATCTTGTTTACAGGCGACAATGGAACCGGGGTTGGAATTGTCTCCGCAATGAAAGATGGCAGAAATATTCCAGGAATGAAAGGTTATACCAATGAATACGGTATCCATGTTCCGCTCATCGCTTATTGGGATGGAAAGATTAAACCCGGACAGGTAAACAGTAACCTGGTTGATTTTACCGATTTTCTACCCACACTTTGTGATGCTGCAAAAATTAAATTGCCTGAGAGTTTTATTACAGATGGACGAAGTTTTCTGCCATTAATGCTTGGAGAGTCATATACACCGAGGGAATGGCTTTTTTGCCACTACGATCCGCAAAAGGGCGATTTTCCGAAGGCACGGTTTGTCCACAACAAGGAATGGAAACTGTATGAAACCGGCGAGATATATCATGTCGTTAATGACCCTCTGGAGAAAACTGTCATTGCAGGAAAAGATCTGAATCCGGAACAAAAAAAGTTGATCTCCACCTTCAGGGAAGTGTTCCCCACAATGGTAAAAAAAGAGGAAGTCATGCCGGTTAAGAAAGCAAAAATCAAAAAGAAATCCAACGAAGAAGAGGATTTATAAGAGTGTATGATTCCATTTCATTGACATAATTTATCTATCGTATGAATAAATTTCCTGTAATAATTTTTCTGTTGGTCTCATTTTCTGTTTCCGGCTGGTCTCAACCGAAAATTACCGCTATCAAAATTGGCAATAGAATAGATGTGTCAATTAACAAATTGTTTTTTACAAGCTATATTTTCGCTGAAAATGAAAAATATCCTTATTTCTTTCCGGTAAACGCCCCTTCGGGATCGGGTGTAACGTCCATGAGAAATGGGGTATGGCCGCATCACAGTTCTTTGTTTCTGGGTTGTGATGAAGTGAATGGCGGAAACTACTGGAATAAAGATCTGAATGGCGGACAAATTGTTTCCGTGCGCGAAAATATTCTTGAAAACAATGGACCAAGGGTTGTCATCGAAAATGAATGTATCTGGAAGCGAACCGATGCGGAACCTCCAATAAAAGATTTGCGAAAAATCATCATAACCGCGCCATCCAAAGAGATGTTCCAGATCGACTTTGAAGTGACTTTAGAAATGTTGATGGATGTAACAATTGAAAAAACCAATCACTCATTTTTTCTGGCAGAATGGATGCTTCACTAACTGTTGAAAATGGAGGGACCATGATTGATGCGGATGGTGCTCTCGGGGAAAAAGGCACTTTTGGAAAACCTTCACCCTGGATCGATTGTTTTGGCAAGCGAGGTGACATAATTGAGGGAATGGCTATTATGCAGCACCCTTCTAATGCCTGGTATCCATCACCATGGTTTACACGTGACTACGGTTTTTTCTCCCCAACACCCATGTATTGGCCTGCTGATGACAAAGCGACTGTCCTGAAAAAGGGAGAGACGATCCATCTGAAATACCGTGTTTTAGTTCACTCCGGAACAAATGAAACTGCAAAAATTGCAGATGAGTTTAAAAGATATCAGGACGAAAAATAAGTCCGCATTATCAATATCGAGTATCGGAATTTTTTCCGGATACTCAATATCAGATCAAAAATTTATATCAGAACAACAAATCAATCATGAAACGACGTAATTTTCTGGGACAAACTGTAACCGGAATTGCCGGGGTAATCCTGGTTCCAACCATAGTTCCATCTTCCGTTTTTGGTAAAAATGCGCCAGGCAATAAAATCAATATCGGGCAGATTGGTTGTGGCCGTATTGGCCGCAAACACGATCTGCCATTTGTGATTAAACAAGACATTTCCAGAGTGATCGCTGTTTGTGAGTTGGATAAAAACCGATTAATATCCACCAAAAAACGGGTCATCGAATTATACAAGAAGAAGACTGGTCAGGATAATTATATTGATCCTAAAATGTACGACGATTACCACGAGATGCTGTTAAACAAAGATATTGATGCAGTCGTAATCAGTACTCCTGACCATTGGCACGCACAGGTTGCCATGGAAGCAGCCCTGGCAGGTAAGCATATATATTTGCAAAAACCGACTTCACTCACCATTGCGGAAGGGCGTGTGCTAAGCAATATCGTTAAAAAATCGGGGGTGATCCTGCAGGTTGGAACACAGCAACGTTGTTATCCCCAATTTCGAATTGCTGCAGAATTGGTACGGAATGGCAGGATTGGCAAATTGCATACGGTAAAGGTCGGAATAGGAGCTGATCCATCAGGCCCTTTAGCACCGGCTATGCCAGTTCCTCCAACCTTTAACTATGACATGTGGTTGGGATCAACACCACTAGTGCCTTATACCGAAAAAGGTGTTCATTCGCAAACCGCTTTTGATCGCCCTGGCTGGATGAGACGTGAACAATTTGGTGCCGGTATGATTACCGGCTGGGGCCAGCATCACTACGACTCTGCCGCATGGGGAATGGATACTGAATATACCGGACCGATAACGGTTCAGGCCACAGCCGAATTTCCTAAATCAGGATTATTTGATGTTCATGGCAACTTTATGGCTAAAGCGGAATACGCAAACGGAATAACCATGTATACCAGCTCTGTTTATCCGAATGGTATCCGCTATGAGGGAACAGATGGATGGATTTTTGTGTCGCGTGGAAATGAAAGGGTTACAGACAGCGACCCCATAGTAACTGATGACAAGAGTAAACCTTTGGATGCCGGCGATCCGAAAATTCTGACTTCTGTTATCGGTGAAAACGAAATCCATCTTTATAAAAGCGATGAGCAACACGGCAATTGGCTGGATTGCATTCAAAGCGGAAAAGAACCCATATCACCCATTGAAATTGGACACAGGGCCTGTACGGTATGCCTGATCACTCATATCGCAATGAGAGTTCCGGGTGTTTTGCATTGGGATCCGAAAGCAGAAATTTTCCTTAATAGTGACTTGGCTAACTCTTTGTTGAGCCGTTCGCAGCGCTTTCCCTATGGAACAAGCTATGTTGGGAAATAGTTTATTTACCTCGATTTGGATGATTTAGGAGAACAATCATCAGTTTAATAAACATAGGCATGAGACAAACTGAATCTATTCGTAAAATAGTGTTTATAGCCAGTATTTTTCTGTGTTTTTTCAGCACAGTACAAAGTCAGGTAAATACCACAATTAACTGGCCTGCATTTATGGCTCAGCATGATCCCGTTTGGGAAGAACTACCCCTTCAATGGAACGAGGGTGCTTTTGCCGGAAATGGCCAGATTGGCATGATGATATATGTAACGCTAAAGGACAATCGCGTTGACTTTCATCTGGGTCGTCGGGATGTGACCGACCACCGAAAAGCGCCAAACCGTAAGTCTTCGATGGGAGCAGAAGGCGCTGATGTGATGTTTGATTATCCACGTCTGGATATTGGTCGCATGCTTTTACGCCCGGCCGGAAAAATAATCTCAGGGACCATGCGAATGGATTTATGGAATGCTGAAATTAGCGGGAAAATTATTACCGACCTGGGCGAGATTTCATTCATAGCTTTTACTCCTCACGACCGTATGCTTAATGTGATCGAAATCTCCTCAACTGAGAAAAAGAACAACACCGGGGTGGCATACAGCTGGGACTTTTTGCCTGGTAATCCGGCATCTCCAAGGGCACAGGTTCTTCCTGAGCGGATTGGTGATGAAGGTTATACCACCAATCCCAATCCTACAATCCTCCGAAAAGAGGCTGTCTCAGTTTGCATCCAGCCATTGTTGGCCGGAGGCGACTACGCAACAGCCTGGAAAGAGAAGACAACAGAGAAGTCGTCAGGATCAACTTTATATGTTTCCACTGCTAACGAAGTACCACGATCAGGTGTCTCCGAAGGTGTTGCCGTTCAGACTGTTATAGAAGTCTCAAAATTAGATGGCAAAGCATTAAGAAGCCCCCACCGCGATTGGTGGCACCAGTATTATCAACAATCCTTTTTAACCCTGCCAGATGGAAGAATGGAGACTTTCTTCTGGATCCAAATGTACAAAATGGCGTGCTCTTCCCGGCCTGATGGCCCGGCAGTTGATTTGTCAGGCCCGGTCTTTCGCGTCAGCCAATGGCCCGGTCTTTGGTGGAACCTCAATGTACAACTTACCTATTGGCCTTTTTATGCGAGCAATCATACCGATCTTTCCGGCAATTTGAATGACTTGATTGATGATCAATTTGATCCTTTGCTCAGAACCTTTCGCGGTACCAAACTGGGGGATTTTGGGTGGGTGATGCATAATTACTGGTTGCAGTATCGCTATTTGGGTGACTGGAAATCAATTCAGGAAAAATGGGTTCCAAAAGCAATGAAAGTTGTAGAGGCTTACGAGGAAATGCAGAAGCGAAATTCAAGCGGCAAAATCGAACTACTTCCGATGGGATCGCCTGAATATGAGGGCTTTGATGCTTTTCAAAATACAAATTACAATCTCGCCATCTTACATTGGTTGCTTAATTCGCTCATTGAATCAAATGATAAATTTAATGCTAATTCAGCCAATGTGGCAAAATGGAAACAAATGCTGGCCGATCTTATTCCATTTCCTGTCGACGGGAATGGATTGATGATAGGCAGTAACCAGTCATTTGATAAGGGACATCGTCATTACTCCCACCTGATTGGACTTTACCCTTTGTTCCAGTTAAGCCCGGATTCACCGGAAGATCGGAAATTGGTTGAAAAATCACTTATTCATTGGCATACAATCAGTAAGGGAGGAAAATTAAACGGTTATTCCTTTACAGGTGCTGCTTCATTTTATGCTGCTCTCGGCCGTGGAAATGATGCCAACGGGCTTCTTAATCAATTTCTTTCAGGAGATGGTTACAAAGGAAATTTTTTGCCTAATACGATGTATGCCGAAGGTAAAGGCAAAAATCCGGTAATAGAAACTCCCCTAAGTGCTGCATCTTCCATCATGGAGTTGATCCTTCAAAGCTGGGGCGGTAAAATCAGGGTCTTTCCGGCAGTTCCCGATGCGTGGAAAGATGCTTCATTTTATCATTTAAGAGCCCAGGGAGGATTTTTGGTAAGTGCTGTCAGAAGTCAGGGAAAAACGAAATGGGTTTCTGTGAAAAGTCTGTCCGGGGAACCCTGTATTGTGAAAATTCCAGACTGGACAATCGCCAGTCAAATAAGCAAAGGAGATAAGATTCCGGTAACTAAACTAGCTGAAGGCGAATTCCAAATTGATTTACAAGCTGAGGCTGAAGTTGTACTGTCATCCGGAGCCAGAAAAGCAAAAACAATTATAAAACCGATTGCTCATCGTTCTGTCGAAACGAATCTGTACGGAGTTAAAAAAGGGCAGCAATTGCCTGTTGATCAAAGCTGGCCTTTGCCGGAGTTTAAAGTGAAATAAAGATCAGGTTTTATGATAAAAACTCAAGATATAGAAGCATTCAACCCGGTTGAAGAAAATTCTATTATCAGAAAAAAGTTAACGCAAAATGAAGCCATATATCATTTCTTTTCTTTTTCTTGCTACCCTCTTCCCTGCAATCAACCATGTTCAGGGACAAAATCCACTCCCTGACTTTAAAAAAGGAGGGTTGCTTTATCAGAATTCGCTGGCATCGAAAAACGATGTGGCCGACTGGAAAATGGAAGGTCCCGGAGTTACTGAATTTAAAGACGCTTGGATGGAGATGTATTCTCCCGATGAAAAATTCCACCACGTTTTCTGGTGTCCAAAAGATTTCCCCGGAGGTTTCGTTGCTGAGTGGGAATTGCAAAATCTGGAAACAGATGCGGGATTGTGCATTGTTTTTTTTGCCGCCAAAGGAGAAAACGGAGAGGATATTTTCAATCCAACTTTCCCCAAAAGAGATGGTACTTTTAATCAATACACCAAAAGCAAGTATTTCAACAATTACCACATTTCGTATTATGCAAATGGCAGGGACGATCCAGGCAGGGAAATATCACATCTCAGAAAAAATAAAGGCTTTAATCTTGTACAGCAATTGTATCCCGGCATTCCGGTAAAATCAACTGATATTCATAAAATTACACTGGTAAAGGACGGCCCTCATATCGTCATGTTTGTTGACGAACGCAAAATTATAGATTGGATAGATGATGGTAAAAAATATGGACCGGTGCTGGATGGCGGGAAAATAGCCTTTCGCCAGATGCAATGGACACATTTCAGGTACCGGAATTTTAAAGTTTGGGAATTAAATAAGTAGATAATGAAAAAGAAAAGGATTATTATAATTATATCTGTTGTTCTGGGCTTACCCCTTCTGCTGTTCGCTTCAATTAGCTATTTTGCCGGTGCAGGGAGGAAAACAGGAGACCCGCTCCCAAAGGGAAATATTGAAATTCCGGTTAAACGAACGATTCAATACAAAAACACTTCACATATTCAGGAAGAAATAATTGATTACTGGTCGAAGGGCAAAGTCTCTGATTGGGTTGATGGGGAAAAAATTGATCTAAAAAACTCAAGAACAGTTTTAAGCTGCTTATTAGCCGGCAAACGGGTGGAAGAAATGAATCAATATCTGATGAAAAAAAAAGCTACCGGTACCGGAGGTTCGCGCTGGCTTTTAAATCCAAAAGGCGGTTATAATTTCAATACCATGGCATTTACGCCCTTGCTCTATTTGTTCGACGATAAACCGGACTTACTTTATCCTGAAACTAAAAAACATTTGGTCGATCATATCCTGACCATTGAAGGTGCCGGATTTACAAGGAACGTACCTTATTTGCCCATGCAGGATTCCGAAAATCATATTCTGATGTCAGAAAGCTCGCGCTATTTAAAAAATCAGTGGCTTTGGAAAAACGGAAATCATTCACCGGAATATGACAATAAGAATAACGGAGTTGAAGAAGGTTTGAAGGCGTATTTAAAAGAAATATATACTTATGGGGTTTATGAGTTCAATGCAGCGCCTTACCTGGGCTATACCTATTCTTCGTTGTTAACCCTGAATGCATTTGCTACCGGGGAGGTCAAGGAATATGCTACCAAAATCCTTGACCTGATCAACTGGCAATATGCTTTGAGCAGCTATAAATTCAAGCACTTTCCACCTTACAGACGATTATTTAAAAAATCTTTTAGTAAAGAGCTTTATTCCGATTATCATTCCGTGATGCTCATGGTTTGGGCAGGTTTCTATAACGATAGCCTGAAAATAGACATCACACACGGAAAACACCACGCACTCTGGCCCTCCATGTTGCCATACCGGCCAGCTGATCAAGTGATGGAGTGGTCATTAAATAAACCCAATCACTATTTCGTAAAGATGGGGCACGGGTATAACTCATGTCCTGAAATTTGCTCGGGTGACAAAAGTTATTTGCTTTCTGCCGGAGGAGCCAATCAGGGAAGACGCTCGTTAATAATGCCCAAACCGACCGTTTTATTTCTGGATGATGATGCAGCAGATTTGAACGGGATTTTTCACATGTACGGCCCGGGTGAGGATTTAATGAAGTGGAACAATACTGGAGAGTATGAAGATTTTGCCTGTGCAAAAGGGAAAGTGCATATTCCTGAAGGGAAAAAGCCTGCTCTGGTTTCCGGAGATTGGCAGTTCTACCCTATTTCTGAAGGTATTTTTCTTGCTGTTTTTTCAGAAAAAAAATTGGGTTTAATGGTAATTGTCAGAGGAAATTCCCCTGAAGAAGTTGCAAATTCTATTTTGACAAATAATCCTGATCAAAAATTGTACGAAACACAATTTAAACATCCAAATGGTAATCTGATAGAATATGATTTGGATTCGCCTAAAGATACCTGGGTGATTAAAAGTGTAAACAACAAACCGGTAAACCGACAATTTTCCCGATGGGCACTTTTTGAAGGAAATATTGACGGAGTTTAAAATTAACGTTGGCATCTAACACGAATTAAAAAATTGAATATGAAACGAACAGCAATTCTAATTATACTTATCATTCATGGATTATTGGTACTTGCTGCCAAAAAACCAAAAAGACCAAATATCATTCTGGTGATGTCCGATGATCAGGGTTGGGGACAAACCGGCTATAACAATCACCCCATTTTGAAAACTCCCAATCTGGATAAAATGGCTGAAAACGGACTTCGGTTTAATCGTTTTTATGCAGGAGCTCCGGTTTGCTCACCCACCCGGGCAAGTGTTTTAACCGGTCGCTCAAACGATCGTACCGGAGTTTATTCTGCCGGATATGCCATTTGCAAACAAGAAAAAACCATTGCACAGGCACTGAAAAATGCAGGTTATAAAACGGCTATTTTCGGGAAATGGCATCTTGACGGTCTTCGCGGACCTGGTGTGCCCATTTTGGCAAGCGACGAAAGAAATCCTGGAAAGTTCGGTTTCGATGAATGGCTTTCGGTTTCCAACTTTTTCGACATCGATCCAATTATGAGTCACAAGGGTGAATTTGTGGAAATGAAAGGTGAATCCTCACACATTATTGTAAACGAAGCCCTTCGGTATATTGAAAAAGAAAAAGACCAGGAAAAGCCGCTATTTGTTGTAATCTGGTATGGTAGTCCGCATGCTCCATGGCGGGCTGACGATAAGGACAAAAAACCTTTTGGCAATCTGGATGAAAAAGCTCAAAACCATTATGGCGAACTGGTGAACATGGACAGCAGCATGGGTGATTTGCGCAATGGCTTGCGTTCAATGAAAATAGAGGAAAATACACTCGTCTGGTTTAACAGCGACAACGGTGGATTACCCAATTTTGGTCCTGAAACAGTTGGTGGTCTCCGGGGATATAAAGGCAAGATTTATGAAGGTGGTTTGCGTGTGCCTTGCATCATAGAATGGCCGGCCGGAATTAAACAAAGCAGAATTACTGACTATCCGGCATCTACCATGGACATATTTCCAACCATTGCCGACCTCGTTGATTTGCCTGAATCAAATATGGTTCTGCCTGTTGACGGAACCAGTATTTTAAAACTTTTTACAAAAGATTTAAAAACCAGAGTGAAACCTATTCCATTCCGGCATGTGGGTAAAGCTGCCATGGTGGACAACAATTATAAACTTCTTTCGCTGGACATCACCAAAAATGAATTTGAATTGTATGATTTGGTCAAGGATCCCAACGAAACGAATAATATTATCGATAAGGAAAAGGATATTGCCAGTCGAATGCTTGAAGTGTTCACTGCATGGAATCAATCCGTTGAAGCAAGTGTTGCAGGAAAAGATTTTCCAAATGGGCTTACAGAACCAAATGGGTACAATGTTCAATGGAATACTTTGCCTGAATACGAACCTTATTTTGAACAATGGAGAAACCGACCGGAATATCAAAGCACATTGAAAAATGGAAATCAAGTATCACCAGAAAATTAAAAACAATGAACATGTTAAAAATTAAAATACTGTTTTTATTACTTTTCATCTTGATACAGGCCTCCTCAGCGCAGGAGTGGAAACCTGTTCAAGGTAATCTGATGACCAAATGGGCGGCTGATGTTACTCCTGAAAATGTCTGGAAAGAATATCCCCGACCGCAAATGGTTCGTAAAGAATGGGTAAACCTCAACGGTCTATGGGATTTTGAAATTTCAATGGAAACCAAGAACAAGCCAATCAGGAAATACCATCGAAAAATACTGGTCCCCTTTTGTGTTGAATCAGCACTTTCAGGAATTAAAGAGACCGTTAGGGGTACTCAGGAAATGAATTACAGACGTGATTTTACAATTCCTGAAGATTGGTATGAGAAACGAATTCTTTTGCATTTTGAAGCTGTTGACTACTACTCAAAAATCTGGATCGACGGAAAATTTGCCGGTGAGCATAAGGGAGGATATGACGCTTTTCAGTTTGATATCACCGATTTTCTGGATGCCGGCTTAAACCATGAAATAAATCTAATTGTTTGGGATCCAACCGATAGTGGAACACAGCCAGTTGGAAAACAGGTTCTTCCGGAGTCTTTACAAAGAACGAAATATACAGCAACCAGTGGAATATGGCAAACCGTGTGGTTAGAGCCCGTGAACCCTGTTTCCATTCATGGCTTAAAAATTATTCCTGATGTTGATCAGTCCTCCCTCACAATTGATGTTCAGCTAAAAGGCAGGGGACTTCATCATCAGATCCGGATTCAGGCTTTGGATAACGGTCGGGAAGTCGCTTCCGCAGTGAGCATACCAGGTAAACCAATCATCCTGAAAATTGCCAATCCCAAATTATGGAGTCCGGAATCGCCATTTCTTTATGATCTGAAGATAAGCCTGTTCAATGACGATAAGCCTGTTGACGAAGTGATCAGTTATTTTGGCATGCGTAAAATATCCATGGCCCGCGATAAGGCCGGGTTCATGCGTATTCACCTCAATAATAAGGAAATATTTCAGTTAGGCCCGCTTGACCAGGGTTATTGGCCCGATGGAATCCTGGCCCCACCAAGTGATGATGCGCTTAAATATGATATTCAATATCTTAAAGAAATCGGATGCAACATGGACCGTGTTCACATGAAAGTGCAGCCTGAAAGATGGTATCATCATTGCGATAAGCTTGGGATTTTAGTATGGCAGGATATGGTAAGCCCGGCCAAGACGGTGGACCGTTCGGAGATTGGCGGAGGAAGTGAATGGCAAGCTGAATCTGAAATAATGATGGATCAGTTATTCAATCACCCATCAATTATTCAGTGGGTTGTATTCAATGAAGCCTGGGGTCAATATGATACAGAACGTTTGACCGACTGGACAAAAAGCAAAGATCCATCAAGGCTCGTAACCAATGCCAGCGGTTGGACCGATCGGAATGTCGGAGATATTCGTGATTTTCATGATTATACGTATTATCCATCAATTGCCTGGGTTCCGGAAAATTATCCACGGTCCATGGTATTGGGTGAGGCCGGAGGATTTGATTTACCTTTAAAAGAACATCTGTGGAATCCAGAGCTTAAAATAAAGGAAAATATAGACCGCTCTGGTGACTTGGTAAGGGAAGCTGTATACTCGACAGCTGTTTTGGAAGAAAGATATAAAGGATGGGTTGATAATGTTTCGATGCTTAGGAATTATGGATTAAATGCAGTGGTCTACACCCAGATCAGTGATGTGGAAGATGAGGTTAATGGATGGATGACCTACGACAGACAAATCAGTAAAATTCCTGTCAAAAGGCTGGCCGAAATACATCAAAAATTCTTTGAACCATTGGTTTCATGGAAAGACGTGATTCCACTTTCCATGAATAAACCCCAGAAATGGCAATATTCCTTTTCAGAACCTTCATTAGAATGGTTTAAAAAAGGGAATACCGGAAATTGGTTGACTGGCATGGCCCCTTTTGGCATAAATCAAATGAGTGCTCCTGCTGCAAATACAAACTGGAAAGAACAAAACTTATACCTTCAGAAAGAGTTCAGTCTTAAGACAATTCCGGAAGAACTTTCTTTAATTACTTACAACTCTGGCATTAGTGATGTTTATATCAATGGGGAATTTGTTTTACAAATAAATAATCTGAGAAGGAAGGATACGGAATTGAAAGTAAGCCAGGTATTATTACCTGAAAAAGCAATGAAATTTCTTAAAAAAGGAGATAATCATCTTGCAGTGAAATTTAAGTTTAGCACTTCGGAGAAGACATTTAATTATTATGACTTTGGATTGAAAGAGTATTAATTTCTGAAAATGGCATGGTTCGGTAAAAAAGATACAGTAACCAGGTTAATAACTGATTACATCATATATAAATTTAACAATAAAATGAAAAACATAGATTTCATTGGTATTATCTTGTTATTATTTCTTAGCTTAAATCTGCAATCGCAAACCCGGCTTTTTAGAGAGTTTGAAAATCCTCCGGCAGAATTTTCAATTTTGCCTTTTTGGGCATGGAATGGGACGCTCAAAGAACCTGAGTTAAAACGTCAGATAGACATGATGTTGGAAAAAGGCATTGATGGCGCATTTATGCACGCCAGAAAAGGAATAGAGAAAGAGTACAATACCGAAACAACCTACTTCTCTGAGGGTTGGTGGAACGCTGTGGACGCAACACTCCGGTATTCGAAAGAAAAAAATTTCCATCCTTGTATTTACGACGAAGACAAATGGCCAAGTGGCAGTGCCGGTGGCAGGACAGTAGCCTCAAATCCGAAAGAATTTGCCAAGAAGGGACTCAAATACACCAGGAAGGACTATATCGTGTCGGAGCCAAAAATGCGGATAAAGTTGAATAAATCGAATGTTTTCAAACAATTTGCAGTTCGGCTGACCGGGGATAATTCCTTTGTTCGCTCCTCACAAACAGATTTGAGCAATGTCAGGGATTCATGCTGGGATATCCCTAATGGGAAATGGGCCATCATTACTTTCTCCGCCATTAAAGAACCGGGACAAATAGATTACCTGAATTCCGCCGCGGTAGCAAGTTTTATCCGGATCACGCACGAGGCCTACTACTCGCGATTTGCAAAATACTTCGGGAGTACAATTCCGGGAGTATTCTTTGACGAAATATCTTTTAATATTAAGAAGGAGGATGCTTTATCCTGGACGAATGATTTTGACAAAACATTCAAACAACATTTCGGCTATGATATCTTAAACGAATTGCCTTCACTCATTTTGGAAAGTGAAAAATCGTTGACTTCAAGCTTCGACTATTTCTCTGAATTATCGAGCCGATACGACAAGGCATGGTTCATCCAGTATGCCGACTGGTGTAGTAAGCACAAGATATGGCTGACCGGTCACACACTGGAAGAGTATGATAAATACAAGAATGAGGGAAATTTCTTCAGAACCATCAGCAGACTGCAAAGACCCTCAACCGATAATGAGGATTTTCGTCGGACTTATCCGCGAAAAATAGGATGGTATAAACCGAAACAGATATCTAGTGTGGCCCATATTTACGGAAGGCAAAGAGTCGGCGCTGAAGCAATGGGCGGCGGTGGATACATGATTACACCGGAAGAATACAAATATGGATTTGCCAGTCTTGGCGTTTTGGGAATTAATTTTTTCATTCCGCACATGCTAAAATATTCTCTCGACAATGTAGGTGCCAACGAAGACTGGCCTCCATCCTGGTTTTATACAAATCCTTACTGGAAATATTTCAAACCCCTGGCAGACTATGGGAAAAGAGTTTCGTACATGGTTTCGCAAGGAAATCACATTTGTCATGTGGCAATTCTATAT
>CAIRSO010000651.1 GCA_903881215.1 uncultured Bacteroidia bacterium | reverse complement strand
TGATAAAGCTAATGGTAAGGGGGTATATTTGCATATAAACGGTGCAAGGTATGAGGGAGAATGGAAAGATGATTTGCAGATCACAATTTCGGTACGTGGTTTGATATTACGCTGCTTGGAACAATGAGTGGTGGTCATTGGGTTTCTTTTAATGCAATTCCTACGGCAGCCCACACTATTTGGGGAGTTATTGCCGGAATGATTTTAATGAACGAATGGTCACCGATGAAGAAAGTAAAGACCTTGTTGGTCGCAGGCATCATTGGGGTTGTAGTTGGATTTGCCATGGACCCATGGATTCCGATTATCAAAAGGATTTGTACTCCTTCTTTCGTTATTGCCAGCGGAGGATTTGCATTTATAGCGCTCGCATTCTCTTTTTGGCTTATTGATATTGTAAAATTCAGAAAAGGAATTAAGTTCTTCGCCATCGTCGGCATGAACCCACTTTTCATATACTTGTTTGCACATCTGGGCGGTAATGAACTAATTTCCAAGATCTATAACCCATTTGTCCCCTTGTTCTTTAGCTGGGGAGGCACTCTGACCATAGAGATAGTCGTCTCCTGTTTAGTCTGGTTTACACTCTGGTACATTTGTTATTTCTTTTACAAACAAAAGATTTTCATTAGAGTCTGATAAATTGTACTTTTGCAGCCGTCAAATAAAGTGAAGACTGTGTCTGAAAAAATCAAAAAGGTCATAATAAATATTCTTAAGGTAGCTGTCTCCGGGGGTGCTATTTGGTGGGTACTTTCTAAAATTTCTTTCAGAGAGGTTTTAACTGTCTTCTCTACAGCAAATATTTGGTATTTGGTTGCTGCCTTGGTATTGATTGCCTTCTCTTTTATATTATCAGGATTTCGTCAGAACCTTTCCTTCAAAAGCACAGGTGCACATATATCTCCATTGCTAAATCAAAAATTATTTTGGTTGGGATTGTTCTACAATCTATTTCTTCCAAGTGGAATTGGCGGTGACGGAATGAAGGTATATTTAGTTAACAAGTACAGGCAAAACGGTGTCAAAAAAAATATTGGTGCCATGCTGGTCAACCGTATTGCCGGATTGGTTGCCATTGGAATGATCACTATAGTCTTATATTATGTTTCGGGTGATGAATTTAAAATTGGTTGGCCTGGCTATTTGTGTATCCCCCTGTTGTACCTGTTTTACTACTTTGTATTAAAATTCTTTCTTAAAAGATTTGTGCCGATACATGCAGGATTATTTGGATGGTCTCTATTTCTACAATTAACTCAACTGTTCTCGGCCTTATTTATTTTGTACGCTTTTCATCAATATGAGAATATTTCTGAATACCTGTTCCTATTTTTCTTTTCTGCCATTGCTACTGCACTTCCAATAACAGTTGGAGGTGTTGGAGCCAGAGAGATGGTATTCTTGCTAGGGGCAAAAATTCTTCATCTCAACAATGAATTGTCGATAGCACTGAGTCTTATGTTTTATTTGATTTCTGCTTTTATCTCCTTTGGAGGTATCTATTGGGTTTTCTTTCCCCCTTTCAGAAAAGAAGAAATACCAAATACCAACAAAACTACTGATCAAGAATCCTTTGTCCCTGAAGAGGAGTAATGAATTTTCCAAAGCGGATTGAGCCCACTAATTCAACCCCCGTTTCTTCAGCAAAGGCTCGATTCCCGGAGTTTTTCCTCTAAAATTAACATACAGTTTCATGGCCTCTTCAGTACCGCCACGTTCCAAAACATTTTTGCGGAATGAAGTAGCAACCTCCTGGTCAAAGATGTTTCCTTTCTCCAAAAAGGCTTCAAAAGCGTCTGCATCCAATACTGCCGCCCATATGTAGCTATAATAACCGCTTGAATAACCTCCCGGGAAAACGTGATTGAAATAGGTAGAACGATAGCGAGGAATGATTTCTGGGATCAATCCGGCCTTTTCCATAGATGTCTTTTCAAATTTTTCAATATCAAGATCTCCTGCCTTTGTTATGGTATGAAAATCCATATCAAGAATGGCAGCAGCCAGAAATTCAGTCGTGATAAATCCCTGGTTGAATTTCCCGGCCTTGATCACTTTATCAACCAAAATCTGAGGAATAACC
>CAIRSO010000650.1 GCA_903881215.1 uncultured Bacteroidia bacterium | reverse complement strand
CATTTTTCAATTTAGGAGCTGATTCCATAAGACAACGAGCCAATTCAAGATTGCTAGCAGGCCATACGTAATCAGCCCCCCTATATGCAAGGAGATAGCCAGAATGGGTTTTCATGTTTTCTTCCATTCTTCCAAGAATGACAGAAATTGCAGTTATCAATTCATCCCTTCGTTCACGGCCATAATTATCTTTTCTTATATAAGCATCTGCCCAACGTTCAATCATTTGACCGGCATACCTTGGAAAATCCATACCTTCTTTTGGTCCATGCAATGACCATTGTGCATGCCTGCTGAAATCGCCGCTTGTTTTATCTGCAATTTGATTATCCCACTCTCCAATGGCGAAATTCCAGCATGATTCCGGAGCTAATTCATAACTTTTATCCCAAAGTGACCATTCATCAGCTTCATGAAAGTCAAAATTGGGAGCATGTCCACAAGTTTCGTTGTAGAAATCCCAATAAAGATGTTCACCCCAAGACATAAGTCCCGTATTTGGACTTTGACAATGGGTAAAAAAAAACGTCATTGCTTTGTCAGCTTCTCCAGCATAAACTTTATCTCCTGTAAGATCAGCAAGTCGGTACAGAATCTTATATAAATCTATATCAGTTAAAGGGTTAGCACCTCCAACAGATCGATCGGTCTCTCTTACTCCAGGTGTTGTGCCAAATTCTTCCTTGGAACCTAGATTAAAGGTCTTCCGATTTAACGCAGATGCAAATAATGGCGAATGTTCTGTCCCATAATTATCCCGGCCATGTTCAATCATTGCATCTGCATAAGATACAACGTACTTTTTGTAATTTGCAGAATTTATTTTATCCCAATTTTGCCCATCCAACCTATTTGGGGTAATAAATATCAGTAAGAATGTCAAAAATGTCAAAAGTGTATATGAACTCATAACTTTTAATATTGTAATTATTTAAATAATCATTGTTTTTAATTGAATAACCTGTGCAATAGGTAATCAAACTTACCAATTGCACAGGTATCAATTTTTATTCCCAACCTAGATTATTAGGCAACAAATTTGTATTTACGCTAACAGCATCAAATGGAAGCGGGAACAAATAGTGTTTTGGGATAACTACTTTAACAGTCGGATCATCTATCTCCACCTTTTCCTTTAACTTTTCCCACCTAACCAAATCAAACCAACGGTGCCCCTCAAAAAACAATTCACGGCGGCGTTCTTTGTCGATTTCATCAAACATTTGCGTTTTGGACAAACCTATCGGTAAGTTAGCCAATCCAGCCCGAGTTCGAACTCTATTAATCGCAACATAGGTTTCTG
This sequence comes from uncultured Bacteroidia bacterium, assembly GCA_903881215.1. Taxonomy (GTDB): domain Bacteria; phylum Bacteroidota; class Bacteroidia; order Bacteroidales; family Prolixibacteraceae; genus CAINVV01. The sequence continues at coordinate 6,730 of CAIRSO010000650.1, read as the reverse complement.
TTGTTGGGTTGTTGCTAATCTCATTTGAGATTTCAGCTAGCATTAATAAAACATCAGCATAACGAGTAAACATCCAGTTAACGGCTGGTTTATTCTCTCCAGCTTCTTCTGCCGATCTGCCAAGATATTTAGTCGTAAAGGCAAATCCACCATTGGTAGTATAGTTTGTACTACCAACTGTGTATGTACCTTTAATTATTAAGCTCTTGCGAATATCATTTGATTCAAAAAGGTTATAAAGGCTTGTTGTAATATTAAAATTGAAATACGCTCTAGTGTTATAAGGAGTTGGATTTGGACTAAAATTGGTTGCGGGAGAAAAGGTTACATTGTAATCTGGAATAACCTGTGCTGCAAATACTGATTCTTTTGAATTATTGTAAGCTCTTGAGAAAAGATCAGAATAACTGGCAACCAGATCATATTCTGTAGTCGAAGTCACCTCTTTGATTTTTGAATATGCTTTCTGATAGTCTTTTAATGTAAGGTAAACTTTTGCCAGATAAACTTTTGCTGCTCCTTGAGAAGCTCGCCCTTTATCAGCAGAACTATACTCACTTTGTTTTGGCAATGATTCAGCCCTTTGGAAATCCTTAATAATTTGGTTATAAATTTCAGTTTTGCTTACACTCTTTACAAAAAAGTCGTCACCCGATTTTGAAGGTTGTGTTAAAAGAGGAAGATCTCCCCAGAATCGAACCAAATTGAAATAGTTAAAAGCCCTTATAAAAGAAGCCTCGCATAAAATGCGGTTTCGTATGTTTTCAGAAACCGAAGTATTATTTTCAAGACTAGCAATTACATCATTTGCTGAATTAATCACTTGCCATGATCTTTCCCACATTGTTCTCAAGACTGAATTGGAAGAATTCGCCGTAAGTAAATACTTGTCTAATGCCAATCTTTCTGCATTTGAAGTTTGAAGACCCATATTATCAGTTGATAGCTCGGTCATAAGATAATAAGGACGGTCAAATGCAATAAAAGCAATATTTGAATATACCCCATTCATTCCAGCAATAGCACCAGCATTCGTTGTATATAGTTTTTCAGGTGAGATGAAATTTTTAGGCACTTCGTTAAGGAAATTCTCACATGAAGTAACTAGTACAAAAGCTACCAATAATAGAAAATAATATTTTTTCATTTTTTCATTTTTTTTAAAATCCAATGTTTATTCCTACAATAACGGTACGGGAGGATGGGAAGGCATTATAGTCGCCACCAAAAGAAGTTGTTGAATCACCTCCAAAATTTGTTTCAGGATTGTACCCACTATAATTTGTGAACGTCAGAAGATCTTGGCCTGTTACGTACAATTTTGCGTTTTTAAGTTTTAGTGACTGTAGTGTTGCTTTGTTCAGATTATATGAAAGTGTAACATACTTTAGCCTTATATAAGATGCATCTTCTACATAATAGTCATAAATGTATGACTGAACTATACTACCGGCTTTAGGATATTTATCAGAAGTCCCAGGACCAGTCCATCGGTTAACTAAATCGGCATAAACATTAGTTCCACCATTTGGGTTAGAAAGGACAAAGGCATTATAGTTTATCAGTTTATTCCCGTGAGTTCCTGATATAAAAAAATCAAGACTAAGATTATTGTAAGATATATGATTAGTAAACCCAAAGAAAAATTTTGGTGTGGCAGAGCCTAATACAACACGGTCTAATATATCAATCTTACCATCGGCATTGTAATCAAGTATTTTCAAAGAACCTGGCTTAGCATAATTTTTTTCTGCACTTGCAGCTACTTCATCTGTTGTTTGATAAATTCCATCCGTCTTGTAACCGATTATCTGGCCGATTTCTTTGCCCACCTCAATATAACCGGAAGTGCCCAATTTCATACCTCCAGCATCAGCTCCTGCATAGATAAACTGATTAGGCCCTAAATCCAGTACTTTGTTTTTATTTGCACTGATATTAAAATCAGAACTCCAATTAACTTTTCCAGAAAGTATATCTCCTCCCAGATCAAACTCAATACCCTTGTTTTCCAAATTACCAATATTCTCAAAAGAAGTAGTAAACCCTGATGTTGATGGAATATTTTTAATTAGGAGTAGATCCGTTGTCTTTTTGTAATAAGTATCTAAAGTCAACCTCAGTCTGTTATTGAGGAAAGCCATGTCAATTCCTAAATCTGTTTGTGCAGTAGTTTCCCATCGGAGGTTAGGGTTTGCAAGTTTGCCATTAACAAATCCCACATTAGGCATGCCATTAAAAGGTATCCTTGAACTAACCATGGATGCCAGAGCTTGATATGAATTTATTTCCTGACTTCCGGATTTTCCTATACTCACCCTCAATTTAAAATTACTGAAAACATTCAGGTTTGAAATAAAGTCCTCCTGGTTAAGTCTCCATGCCAAAGCAGCAGATGGGAAAAATACAAATTTGTTGCCGCTTCCAAATTTTGAAGAACCATCGTACCTTCCAGTAATTGTAAATAAATATTTATCATTATAAACATAATTTGCCCGACCAAGAAACGAAACTAGTTGACTTTCAACTGCTCCCGACGAAGGAGTTAAAACAGTTGCTCCCGCTCCAAGATCATTATATGTTAACAAGTCTAGTGCATAATTTTTTGTTGACGCGCTAAACCATTCACCACCATTTTTTTGAATAGTAAAACCACCTAACAAATCAATCCTGTGATTGTTAAATCCTTTTGAAAAATTGAATAGGTTTTCATTTAGCAAATTGTAGCTTGTATTGTGTGAAATTGTAGCAATACTGTTTTCAGTCCGCCCTGTGTATGTCGTTTTCGGCTCATAGGCATTATTTTTTGAATTATTCAAATCGATTCCAAGTGAAGATTTAAATATTAAACCTTTTGTTATTGAATACTCAATAATCAGGTTTGACAAAACCCGAGTATTGTAACCGTCATTAATAGATTCAGTAACTTGTGCTACGGGATTGTATAAAACGCCATCACTAACTTTGCTATTAAGGTTATAATTACCTTCAGCATTATATATAGGTTCTGCTGGAGATGATTCAAGTGCATATCGTACTGGTCCAAATTGACCGCCTGTATCGTTTGTATTAGATTTTTTTGTTCTCGAAGTCGTTATGTATGCTCCAAATTTTATTTTTTCAGACAATTTCAAATCAATATTGGCACGAAATGAATAACGGTTGAACCCAGAATTAATTAATACGCCTTTCTGATCAAAATATTCGCTTGAAAGAACATATTTTACGCGTTCAACGCCTCCAGAGGCAGTTAAACTATAGCTTTGTACTGGCGATGTCTGGTAAATCGAATTTTGCCAATCGGTATTTGAAATTTTAGTCAGGTCAGGATAGCGAATCACATTGTTAGTATTTATTGCGGCTTCATTGGCAAGTTCTGCAAACTGTTGCCCGTTCATTAAATCCAGAGTTTTCGTTATCTGTTGAAACCCATAATTGGCGGTGAAATCATAGTTGTTTTCACCGGCTTTCCCCCGTTTGGTGGAGATAAGCACAACCCCATTTGCTCCGCGTGCACCGTAAATTGAAGTTGCAGAAGCATCTTTTAGTACCTCTATTGATTCAATGTCGTTAGGATTAATTGTATTTAGGTTTCCTGCGCCAACAAAGCCGTCAATAACATAAAGAGGTTCGTTTCCAGCATTAATAGAATTACCTCCTCTGATGCGGATTGAAACATTTCCTCCTGGCTCCGAAGAAGTTTGAGAGACCCTTACCCCAGCTGCTTTTCCTTGCAATCCCTGTTCGAGGGAAACCATTGATTTACCGGCAAATGCATCGGATGATATTGAAGCGACAGAACCAGTAATGTCACTTTTTTTCTGAATACCATATCCAATCGCCACAACTTCCTCAATACCAACAGTTTCTTCTTCAAGCTTAACATTGATGGTTGTTTTGCCACCAACTGTAACTTCTTGCATCTTCATCCCCACAAACGAAAACTGCAATGTAGCATTGACTGGAACATTGATAGAATAATCTCCTGATTTATCAGTAATTACGCCGGTTGTAGTTCCTTTTACCACAACAGACACACCTGGCAGCGAAGCACCGGTGGCATCAGTAACTTTACCTGAAATTGTGCTTTTCACTTGTTCTGCCGGCGAAGGATCATCCAGAGAAGTTTCTAAACTGAAATGGTTGTCGGCAGAAACAATCTCAGATTTAAGTTGAAGTTTTTCGCTTCGAGTAGTTCTTTCTGATGCGAGACCTGATATAACACCAAATAGAAAGGTGCTGCCAATCAGACTCAACGTTAAGAATTCTTTAGATTTCCAAATCTTGAAGAATACTGCAAAGAAATTGCATTTTTTTTTCATGTAAGTGACTGATTTAAATTTTAAAGTCCAACTATTAACAATTGCAAATATATTGGGTGCAATTCCACTAATTCATGCTATCTTTAGCTGATTGTGGGAAAATATTAGCATTTTTAAATAAGGATGAAACCTATTCTGGTAAGAGAACATAAGACCGTATTTACATCGATTAACTTTGATGGCAATGAATACGATCATTTTTACAATCCATGGCATTACCATCCTGAATTGGAGCTTACCTTGATCATAAAAAGCTTTGGTCAACGGCAGGTGGGTGATAGTATTGAGAATTTCAGGCCGGGTGATCTGGTATTGGTAGGCCATAATTTACCCCACGTATGGAAAAATGATGTGATTTACTTTACCGGGGTAGATGGTAATAAGGCGCAAGCAATTGTTGTCAAATTTTTACCGGATTTTGCCGGTCCTGACTTTTTTAAACGGCATGAGATGACAGCAATCAATCGCCTTTTATTTGAAAAAGCGCCTTTGGGAGTTAAATTGCTTGGCAGCTTAAAGAAACAGGTAACTGAAATCATGCACAATCTGCTGCATATGGATGATACAGAACGCTTTATTTGGTTGTTGCATATATTGCACATCATCTCAAAATCCAATGAGTACAAGTTACTGGCCAGCGCATCCTACCACAATGAAAAAACTGCCAATAACCACCGCATCAATAAGGTGCTGGATTATATCATGGAACACTACCAGGAAGAACTGACACTCGAAAAAGTGGCAGATCAATTAAGCATGAACAAAAATGCATTTTGCCGTTTTTTCAAGAGCACAACACGGAAATGTCTCTTTACCCTGATCAACGAAGTGAGAATAGCAAAGGCTTGTCAATTGCTTTCTGAAACTGACATGAATGTTCTCCAGATTTGTTTTGCATGCGGTTATAGCAACATCTCAAGCTTCAATAAAGCATTTAAGAAATATAAAGAAACAAATCCCCTGCGTTATCGAAGCCTGATTTAACCTTCCATGTGTTCTGATCAACAGATTAATCAGCAGAAAACTCCTATTTAAGGAAGCATTTTGATTCAACTAAGGGGTTGATTAATGACGAAAAAGGGTCTAATATGGACACGCCGGCTAAATTGACCACTCTGCGCCGTTTTTGGAGATCACCCCTTAATTATTTGAATTTTATATACTTATATCCGGAACTAAAGGTTCAATAATCCCCGGCGTAGGGTGATTATTAACTCCGCCGTTTTCACTAAAAGCAAAAATTGATGAAGATAAAATGGGACAAGTTTCTTTCTTAATGGTAATAACCGGAGGTCAATATGCTTATCGCCGTAATGATGGTGTTTAGGTCGTTCCTATCGGATGCCTGAAGAATTAGAAAAAACCCGCCAGGAAATCCGCCATGTTTTCCAACAACCAGTGTTAACCAGTGGAAAATAAAAGTCCCAAATGACAACCAGTGTTAACCAGTATCAACCAGTGGAATCCTAAAGTTGGTAAGACCTCCCACTCATAATCAGGGGTCGTAGGATCATGCCCTACTGGGTCGGCATTATGCAAAAACATCAATATCATACCAATAGGTTGCAAACCTTGACCAATAATATCCATTATCGCTGCGAGAAACTTTCCAAAAAATGTAATTAGCTTGCAGGAGGTCTCTGTTTGCATTTAGCTGTCGGGAGATTCCCATTTTATCGTAGGTACTGCACACAAGAGGAATCATATCGTTTATCTTTTCCATATCAAGTTTGCCCACTTGTAAGTAGGTAAGTCCCATAATAAACGTGGCATCGTATGCAGAAAGCGCATAGACATCCGGAATGATTCCGGTTTTTAAAGTAATTCTTGATGAAAGAAGTTCGGTGAATGGTGGCGTATAGAGTGTCCAGCCAATTCCCATTATGGGAGCCATAAAATCAGTTTTTATAGCGAATTCGACAATAGTATTGTCTGAAATCATGCTTTCAAGTTGTGCATTTGCATCACAGCCAAACCATTGTACCACTCCTAACGATTCCATCTGAGAGGCTGCGGTCATTATTCTGGTTATTTCATTAAAAGTCAATGCCAAAACGGCAACTTTGGAGGCACCAAAGGTAGCAATCGCTTCGCTAACCTGCGAATTAACAGTTTGTGCTACTGCGGCAAAAGATGTTTCTGACGGGTTGTATGCAGCTCCGGAATATACAACCCCACCTTCTGCTACAAACCCGGTTTTAAAGGCATTCAAGAGTGAGTTCCCCCAGACATCGTTTCTAACAATAGGAATGATAACCTGCACCCCCTGCGTAAAGGCGGTCCTGATTAATCCCTTGGCCTGAAAGCTATCTTCGGTAATAATCCTGTAAATATGACTCCCGGCATGGTTTAATCCAATGGAGGTGCTGTTAGAATTAATCAGGGCAATAGGGTTTGTCCCTACAAAT
>CAIRSO010000649.1 GCA_903881215.1 uncultured Bacteroidia bacterium | reverse complement strand
AGGCTTTCTATTTCTTGGTATAATGAATTGCCAGGGAGACCCATACCTGATCGAGTACAACGTCAGAATGGGAGATCCAGAAACAGAGGCCGTCCTCATGCGAATAAAGTCTGATTTGATCGATCTTTTTGAAGGTGTGGCCAATGGTAATCTGAATGAAACAGAGCTGGAGATTGATCCCCGGACAGCAGTTACTGTTGTTGTCGTTGCTGGCGGATACCCCGGAAACTACGACAAGGGGAAAGCCATTGAGCATTTGGATACGGTAGAAGGGAGTGTAGTTTTTCATGCTGGTACTAAATTGGAAGGCAGTCGGGTCCTGACCAACGGGGGAAGGGTTCTGGCAATTAGTTCGATGGCCGACACAATGGATGCCGCTCTTGCCATGAGTTATAAAAATGCGAAAAAGGTCTTTTTTGAAAAGATGTATTACCGCAGTGATTTAGGTTTTGATTTAAAATAGACAATCATGTTTTTAAGGCTTTTCAACAGTAAAAATGTTTACAGTGCGGTATTGATACCCATTGTTGCCATTCTTTTCTGGATCGAGCCATTAAAGGTTCCTGTCTCACTCGCCCTAATTCCCGGCGAGGGGATGATGCCACTTTATACTCTTATCATTCAGCTTTTTACTGGTGTGACAATCTGGCCTGTTGTTGCTGGTTTTGTCCTCGTATTGTTCAATGCACTGATCCTCTCCTTACTTAGTTATGAATTTCAGTTTCTGCAACACCGCACTTTTTTGCCGGGAATAATCTATGTAAGTATTGTCTCCTCATTTGAATCGCTTGAAACATTCCATCCTGTTTATCTTGCTACAGTATTTGTATTGCTATCGGTATATTTCATTTTCTCGACCTATCACAGTAAAAATGAACTATCGTCGACTTTTAATGCCTCATTTCTGCTTTCAATCGGATCTCTTTTTTATTTGCCGGTGCTGGTGTTAGTCCCTCTGATCTGGATCGCAATCTTTGTGTTGCAGAAAAGTGACAATTGGCGATTGCTGGTCATTCCACTCATTGGCCTCTCTCTTCCCTGGCTTCTGACTTGGGCTATCTTGTATGTTTTTGACGAAGATCAGACTTTTATTTCATCGATTCTTATTGGCGTCAAGACTGTTAACAACCAGTTCATTTTTGATATCGGGTTTTTGGTTATTTCCTGTTTTATTTTTCTGCTTTCCACTTTGGGGAGTATTTCACTTATCAATTCTGTAAGCATACGAAAAATGAGTACCCGGAAATACTTTATCATACTTTATTGGATGACAGGACTTTGTATTCACTCTATTTTGCTTTTCCCATCCACAGGATTGGGAATAATAGCCATATCAACAGTTCCTGTTGCCTTCTTGATTGCCCATTTTTTCATGACCGGTAAACGAGGATTCTGGCGGGAATTTATCTTTTTTCTTTTTGCCCTTACCCTGGTAGCGAACCATTTTTTACTCTTTGAACAAATCTGACCCTGCCGGCGGAAGCGCCTCCGGTTTGTCATCCTCAATTAAATAGTCAGGAAGAGATTTCTGTGTTTTGACGCCCAGATCTTTGAGCTTTTCTGATGTTCGTACCAGATTTCCCTTCCCGGTATGAAGTTTACTCAGAGCATCGGCATAATTAGACTGGGCAGCAGCAATCCCTTTTCCTACCTTCTCCAAATCCTGAACGAAATTGACGAACTTATCGTAAAGAGAGGCTCCGAGTGAAGCTATCTCAAGCGCATTTTTTGTCTGATTCTCCTGTTTCCAAATGGAGGCGATGGTGCGCAAGGAAGCCAGAAGTGTTGACGGGCTCACAATCACGACTTTATTGTCCCAGGCAAAGTTAAACAACTCCTGATCTTCCTGAATGGCAATGCTGAAGGAAGATTCAATGGGAAGAAAGAGCAAGACAAAATCGGGACTGTTCAGATTTTTGGCAGATGGATAATGTCTGTCTGAGAGCATTTTAATGTGCGAACGCAACGATTTGAGGTGATCGGCCAGATGCTGAACCCTGAGCTCATCAGACTGTTCGTTAACGAGCCTTTCGTAAGCTACAAGAGAAACTTTTGAGTCGACAATCAAGTGTTTCTTGTCAGGAAGATGAATGATAACATCCGGACGAATCTGTTTGCCTTCGCTGTTTTCATCCACGACTTCCCTTTCATATTCCCGGCCCAGTGTCAGCCCTGAGCGTTCGAGCACTCTTTCCAATACTACTTCGCCCCAGTTACCTTGCTTCTTGACGTCCCCTTTGAGAGCCTGAGTCAGATTTTGTGCATCGTTGCTGATTTTATGGTTGAGCTCCTGCAGTTTTTTTAACTCGGCCTTTAAATCTGTCTGATCTCTAAGGGATTTCTCGTACGACTCTTCAACTTTCTTCTCAAAAGTGGAGATTTTTTCCTTAAGCGGAGAGAGGATATCCCCAATATTTTTCTGATTCAAAGTAGTAAATTCGGCCGAATGTTCCTTCAGTATTTTATGGGCGACATTCTCAAATTCAACGGTCAGCCTTTTTTGAATCTGCTCTAACTCGGTGGCTTTGTCTTTAAGCTGTGCCCTGGCATGCTCGAGTTCGGACATTGAAGTTGTTAAAAGCCGGATTGAGTCTTCGTTTTTCTGGCGTTCGTTAGCGAGTTCTGATTTTACCTCTGAAATATCCTTTGTTAGGGTTGACAATTGTTGTTCGGCCAGCGAACGTCCTTTTTCTGATTCGGCGATATGTGTCTGAGCAAGTCTTTCAGATTCGTTGAGTTTTGCCGCATGGGCAGTCAATGCCTCACTTAGCCGGCGTTGCTGCCATAGAAAAATGATGATGCCACCTGCAATAAGGGCCAGAATAGGGTATAGGAATTCCATAGGAAGATATTTTTCATAAATATAAAAAAAGTGCAACCGTTTGGACGATTGCACTCAAAATATTTTGTTCCTTCCTTGATCTACCCATCATTTCTAACGAGCAAATTGAAGTATTGCAGAAACTTAAAATGCCCGGTCTTCCGGAAAGCGGTAAACCAATGAATTGACAACCATGCCAGCTCCCACGGAAGTGAGAATGATATGATCACCCGGTTCGATGGCATGGTCTTCCATTTTATTCTTCAGGATCAGATCCAGAAGTGTTGGAACAGTGGCAGTGGATGAATTTCCTAATGTCCGTATGGTCATCGGCATCACATCAGGGTTGAATTCTTTAATCCCATAGAGTTTAAATACCCGATGAAGAATTGCTTCGTCCATCTTTTCATTGGCCTGATGGATCAGAACTTTTTTGATATCAGTAAGGTGAAGTCCGGCCTTGTCGAGGCTCTCTTTTACCACACCGGGAACTGCACTCAAGGCATAGGCATACACCTTATGACCGGCCATCCTGATGTTGATTTCAGTTCCATGATAATCCGGATTCAATGAAACACCCATTTTCAGCATTCCCGGATCGTTGTCAGACCTGCTTGCCTGAGACAAAATACCTACAGGTATTTCGCTCTCAACAGCTTCGACTATCACTGCGCCTGAACCATCCGAAAAGATCATGCTGTCGCGGTCGTAAGGATCGGATACTCTTGAATTAAGGTCTGAACCAATTACAAGTCCACATTTAAACATCCCACTTTTGATATAAGCATCTGCAACGATCATCGCGGTAGTCCAGCCCGGACATCCCGCTGTTACGTCATGGGTAAGAACATTTGTGTTTTTGATTCCTAGTCCGAGTTTGATGCGGTTGGCAATGGCCGGGCACAGGTCGGAACGAAAAGTTTCCGGATAAATGTCACCAAAATTGTGTGCTGCTATGATAAACTCCAGTTTCTCCCTGTCGAAACCGGAAGAGTGGAGTGCATCTTCTGCTGCAAAAGTACCCAGATGGCTGGTTGCCTGATCAGGTTCAGCATAACGTCGTTCTTCGATATTGGTTATTTCGTTGAATTTCCTGATGATCTCTGCATTGGGTGTTTCAAATTTTTTCCCCGTTGCTGGATCATAAAAGTCTGCATCAAGGAAATAATCATTGTGAATGACTTTTGGTGGTATATAAGAACCTGTCCCAACTATAACTGTATAAAGCTTTTTACCCATAATTAATTTTTTATACGATACTCTTCTATCTATTTGTTACTAAATTTTTCAATTTTAAAAGTATTCCCATCAAAAACCCCATAACTGAATTTGGTGATCCAGTCGCCCAAAATGATGAGTTTGCTGTTGTCATTTAAAGGCTCATTCAGGACAATATGACGGTGCCCAAAGACGTAATAGTCAAAGTGTTCTTTTGCTTCAACGCTTAAGGCATACTGATATTGATCTTCCGATTCCTTATTTTTAAAGACTTTACCTCCGTTTTTGTAGGAAAGACGACTTCTTTTCGACCAAAAATGAGCAAGCCTGAAGGATAGGTCGGGATGGATTTTTGCAAAAGCCCATTGGGCCAGCGGATTGTGGAAAAATGTCTTGATAATCTGATAACCAAAATCTTTCTTTCCAAGATCGTCACCATGCGAAAGGAAAAACCGCTTGCCAAGAAGATCCATGGATTCAGTATCCCGGTGAACAACCATACCGACTTCAGCCGTTAGGTAGTCAAAGGCCCAGATATCGTGGTTGCCGGTGAAAAAGTGCACGGGAATTCCACTGTCACAAATATCAGCCAAGGCCCCCAATGATCTCACGAAGCCTTTGGGAACAACTTTCTTGTATTCGAACCAGAAATCGAAGAAATCACCCATCAGGAATATCATGGAAGCATCATTTCTGATCGATTGTAGCCAATCGATGAAGAGTAACTCGCGCTCTTTGTTGTCCTTTAGCGCAGGAGCTCCAAGATGCAGGTCAGAGACAAAGTAGATATTTTTTCCGATAACCACAGTCAATATTTGCGACAGATCCTTGTCTGTAAATTTTGCGCAAAGATAGAATAACTTTGGAAAAGCCTCCAAATGCCTGATAACTTTTCCAAAGTTTCGCAAATTGAACGTTCTGTTGTTACAAGTCTGGCAACTTTGGAAAAGTTTCTTGATTGGAAAAGTTTCTTGTTTTTTTAAAGAACCTTAGCAAGTGTATTATTGAGTTCAGGACCTTGAAGGTTTTTAGCCACAATCTTTCCCTCCTTGTCAAGCAGGTAATTGGCAGGAATGTTGCGGATGTTGTAATTCATCAATGCAGAAACACTCCCTTTCATATCGCCAACATTGATCCAGGATAGACGATCTTCTGCAATGGCAGCAGACCAGGCGGCTCTGTCGTCGTCTACGCTAACCATGTAAATTTCAAAGCCTTTATTCTTGTATTTGGCATACAATTCTACCAATACCTCATTTTGAATGCGGCAGGTACGGTCTTTGGCCGACCAGAAATGAAGAAGAACATATTTCCCGTGCAAGGACCAAAGATCACGGGTGATGCCCGAAACATCCGGTAATTTAACATTGGGTGAATTCACTGCAGCCTGACTCATCAGGGTATTCATATTGGCATTTTTTTGTTGCTTAATGATTGTCAGCGTGTTGTTGTAAAGTGCTTTTACCTGATCGTTTTTTGGATATACTGCAAAGAGGGCAGAAGCAGCAGTTTTCATTGCCTGAAAATCATTGGCCACATAGT
>CAIRSO010000648.1 GCA_903881215.1 uncultured Bacteroidia bacterium | reverse complement strand
TTGCCGCGTTCAACCCGCAAGGTCATGCGCTGGCTGTCGATGTCGCCGACAGAGAACTTTAAAGAGGGAAACAGAGATGATTCATTCCATTTGGCTTTTATCAATTCAAGATGATCAATAATCAATACTCCCTAAAAACTTCAGGCATATTATTCAAATTTATTCCAAATATAGCTATGAATTGGAGGTTTTAATTGAAATTTAGGAATATAACGCTATTGTAAGGGACTTTTCAACCATACTTTATTTCAGTGCCGTCGGAAAAATTAATCTTGCATCTTCACACTTTTGTCTGTAGGCCTTGTCACGTTTTCAGCTTTCAGGGTACTTTAGGATATAAAGAGAATTAGATTGTGCCGGAATGGAAATTGCTAATGATGCACTTTCACGCTTGACGGTCCAAAAAATAACCTAAAATTCATTTATAATATCCTAATCTATGAAAACAAAAACTAATATTTAAATCTTACTACCAGTCCTGACGCTGCTCCTGATCAGCTACAGCTGCTTAAAAGAGGAAGTTAAAACACCCCCCGAAGTAACTATTTCGGCAGTTACGAATATCACAACCATTTCCACCCTATGCGAAGGAGAGATCATTACCGATGGCGGTTCACCAGTAACAGAGCGTGGCTTCTGCTGGAGCACTAGTAATCCGACTCCTTTGCTGACCGATAGCAAAATCAACAATGGTTCAGGTTCGGGAAATTTCAATAACAATATCACTGGATTGTCTCCCGGAGTCTTCTACTATCTTAGGGCATATGCAACCAACAGCATAGGGACTTCCTACAGCAGTCAGGTTACTTTTAAAACTGCTGCAACGGATTTTGCCGTAACGACTTCCGCAGTTGGCGCAATCACTTCAATTTCTGCCGAATGTGGAGGAACTATTTCCAGTGATGGTGGTTCTCCAGTCACTGCTCGGGGCGTATGCTGGAGCACTACCGCCAATCCAACCATTGCTAACAGTAAAACTATTGATGGGACCGGAAAAGGAACCTTCAGCAGAGCAATCACTGGGCTAACTGCGGGAACAACCTATTATGTGAGAGCTTATGCAACAAACAGTACAAGTACGGTTTATGGTAATGAAATCACTTTTAGGACAAGTGATTATTTGTCAATTGGTTTAAATTATTCAGGAGGCATTGTCGCCTATATTTTTAAACAAGGAGATATCGGCTATGTTCAAAATGAAAAACATGGAATAATTGCTGCTCCAAATGATTTGCCATCAAAACTAACCTGGGGACCATACATCGATGCAAACCTCTCATTGCAATTATTCTCTGGATTATCAGAAAATATTGGAACAGGAAAGCAAAATACACTACTGATTCTTCAGGTGGCGAGTTCGACAAGCTCAACTTATGCTGCAGCATCTGCTTGCAAACAGTATAATAATGGATATAACGATTGGTTTTTGCCTTCAAAAAATGAATTAATTATGCTTCGCAATAACTTATCATCAAATTCAATCGGTTCATTTTATACCACACTTGACCCAAAAGTTGATGCTTATTCGGCTCAATACGCCACAGGGTATTGGTCTTCTAGTTTAATGCAAAATGGAGTTGGAGCATTG
>CAIRSO010000647.1 GCA_903881215.1 uncultured Bacteroidia bacterium | reverse complement strand
CCAGCCTTTTTTCCGTGCTGAAAATGTCAAACAAATACCGGGTAATGGCCTGGGATTGAATATCGTCAGAGAGTCTATCCTCTTGCATGGAGGCGACATAAGTTTTACAAGTAATCTGGGGAAAGGAACAACTTTTGTTGTTCATTTATCCAAAGAATTGTTAGTGATGTATTAAAATTGGAAGATTCTATTTCAAAATGATAAATTTAATAATTGGGAGTGGAAAACTACCTGATTAAAATACAAAAAATGACAAAAATACTAGTGATTGAAGATGAGACACTTATAAGACAAAGCGTTTCTGAAATTCTAACATATGAGGGATTCGAAGTATTAGAGGCGCAAAATGGCGAAAGGGGAATCGTTGCTGCCTTCCAGCATTCCCCTGATCTGATCCTCTGTGACATCATGATGCCGGTTATGGATGGATATGAGGTTCTATACCAGCTACGCAACAACACCAGCACAAAGCTAATCCCATTTATTTTTATGACAGCACTATCCGAAAGATCTGATTTGCGTTCAGGGATGGAGTTGGGATCAGACGATTACATCACAAAGCCATATACCCGGGATGAGCTTTTGACTGCTGTCAATACACAATTACGAAAATCAGCCGACAAGCACGAACAGACGGAAGTAAAACTTAATGAGCTTAGAAATAATATTATCAGACATTTACCGCATGAATTAAGAACCCCTTTAAACGGAATCCTCGGTTTTGGCGAATTGCTGATGAACTATTCTGAGACCGTTAGTCATGAGGAGCTCCCATTAATTGGCAAGAACATCTATGAAAGTGCTGTTAGACTTAATCGGCTTACGCAGAACTATCTGACATATATGCAGCTAGAACTTGGGAGTGGTATTCAGCTTCTAGAAAAAACCCTTCATAATCCGGAAAGGATTTGTGAAAGAAAGTCTATTGAAATGGCAACTCACTACAACAGGTTAGAAGATCTTGAACTTAATTTATCTAAAGGAGCCGCCAGCATAGGAGAAACAGAATTTCTTAAGATAGTTGAGGAGCTCACAGACAATGCTTTTAAATTTTCAGCCTCAGGGCAAAAGGTAATAGTTGATTGCGAAACAATCGAGGGTAAATTTATCCTCAAAGTGAAGGACCACGGCAGAGGCATTATCGTTTCTGATATTTCAAGAATTGGAGCATTCATGCAATTTGACAGGAAAAGATACGAACAGCAAGGTTCGGGGCTTGGACTGATTATATCAAAGAGGTTGGTGGAGCTATTTAAAGGTGAACTTAAGATTCAAAGCAAAGTTGGAGAGGGTACGACAATTGTGGTGACACTTCCCGGAAACCAGAAATAAAATCTCAGAAGACTAATTATTGGCTAAACTTTGTGTAACCATAAGCCCATTTATCCGTTGTTAACTGTAAAAGTTTACTCGTATAAAGGTTTCTATATTATGAAGAAATGGCTTAAAATATTTCTGTATTTCATTCTCCCGTTTTTAATAGGAATGTTACTCTTGTTGATGTGCTTTCTACCTTACGGATTGAAGAAATACATCAATGAGCACGGGCAGGAATATACTGGCAGAAAAATGTTGGTTAAAGATATAAAGGTAAACTACCTTGAATCGACCTTCAGTATGCTGGGATTTAAGATGTTTGAAGCCGATGGACTGACCAATTTCTTCACTTTTGATTCAGTGATGGTCAAAGTTTCTCCTTTCCCTTTATTTTCCTCCAGATTGGTCATCAACAAATTCAGGATGGTAAATCCTTCCATCACTATTATCCGCGAAGATTCGACCTTCAATTTTGATGACATACTGGTTTTTTTCAATTCTAAACCAAAGAGCGAAGATTCTGAGAGACCATCAAAACCCCTCGAATATTACTTGAATAATATCTCACTTGAGGGGGGAATACTTGTCTTTGAAGATAAAATTGTCAATCACATTAGTAATCTGAATAATTTGGGGTTTTTCATCCCTTCTCTCATTTTTAACCGGGATGAGATAAAAGATGCAGGCATCAACTTTCATTTTAAGAATGGTGGTTTCTTCAAGGCCAATGCCGATTATAACCAGAAAAGTGGCGTTTACAAGGCTGATATAATGGTTGATAAACTGGATGTGTCACCCTTCCTGCCATACGCTAAGGACTATTTCCATATTGGCGGATTAGGGGGATTGGTTGGAGGTGCTATTAATTTGGTGGGTAACATCAATAAACTTGATTCGATTTTGATAAATGGGAATGCTCAGGTAACAGATTTTTCGGCCAATGACAATGCGGGTCATAAGATTTTAGGATCCAAAAGTGCAAGTGTTACTTTGACGGATACCTATCCCATGAAATTCGACTTCAAGTTTGGTGATATCATCCTTAAGGAGCCTTTTCTGTACGTGGAGATGAAAGATTCGACCATCAATTTGCTTAATTTGATGGTTGAAACACCTGAGGATACCGCACATTTTAGCTACTCATATCAAATTAGCAAGTTTCGGATTGAGAACGGAATGCTTGATCTTCGCGACAATACCTTTGATGCTCCTTTTGATTACCATCTTAGCGAGATCATCAT
>CAIRSO010000646.1 GCA_903881215.1 uncultured Bacteroidia bacterium | reverse complement strand
GGCTGCACCATACATGGGCAAAGAAAAACAGAAGGTCCAAACTGCGGAGTTAAACTAATTTGGCCGCAATTGACCTGCTTTTGCCCACAGACCGGATTATCTCCGGTTCAAAAAAATCAAATTAGATATTTAAGTATTATTCTAAA
The DNA here is from genome assembly GCA_903881215.1 of uncultured Bacteroidia bacterium. Taxonomy (GTDB): domain Bacteria; phylum Bacteroidota; class Bacteroidia; order Bacteroidales; family Prolixibacteraceae; genus CAINVV01. The sequence continues at coordinate 2,591 of CAIRSO010000646.1, read as the reverse complement.
ATGACTATTTTCTAAATATTCATCCTTACTCAAACCCTTCCAACCTATTCTGCCTTTTAGATATAAATCGGTGCCGACATTAATTTTATTCATATTTCAACCCCTCCAACTGTATCTGAATTTCAGCTTCCAATCCTTTTGATTCAGTAAAAAGACTTTTCAGATTCGATTTGAACCCATTCATCTTTGCTGCAAATTCTTCCGGAGTAATATCAGTATATTCAATTTTTACATCAAAATATTGCCCAGCACTGAAGGAGTAGTTCTTTTCTTTGATCTGCTCATATGAAACAACTACAGTGAAATCTTCCAGCGGTTTGTGATCGTTAAAAGCGTTAACAATTAGTTGTTCCTCCTTACCCGATAGCAGGGTCTTCTGGTTCTTTCCCTCTTTCACTTTAGTTCCCAGTTTGGAGGCATCCATCAGTACAATATCCCCTTTGGTGTTAGCTTTGTCTAGAAACAGAATGGAAACATTGGTGCCTGTGGTGGCAAAAATGTTGCTGGGCATCGATACCACCCCTCTGAGCATCTTCTCATCCACCAGTCTCTCCCTAATTTTCTTTTCGATGCCACTTTGCGCAGTGATAAATCCAGTGGGTACTACGATGGCAGCTTTTCCCCTTTTCGACAGTGAAAACATAATGTGCTGGATAAAGAGCAGATAGATCGACATCTTGTCTTTGTCCTTGTTGGGCACATTGGGTATTCCTGCAAAGAAGCGCTCACTGTTTTTCTTGTTGTCGAGATCTGCCACATAATCGCTGAAATCCAGTTTGAAAGGTGGATTGGAAACGATGTAATCAAAGGTCATCAACTTATCTCCCGCCTTGTGGTAAGGTACCAGGATGGTATTTCCCTGGATAATATTTTGGATGGAGTGTACCAGATTATTCAGAATCAGGTTTAGGCGCAGCATACTGCTGCTCTTTTGTGAGATATCCTGGGAGTAGATGGTACAACGCTCTTCACCAATGGCATGGGCCAGGTTCATCAGCAAGGTACCAGATCCTGCCGAAGGATCGTAACAGGTTACATTGCTCACGGGCTCATCGACCAAGATAGAAGCCATGATCTTCGAAACAGCATGAGGGGTATAATACTCAGCATATTTACCCCCACCGTCTTTGTTGTAATCTTTGATCAGGTATTCAAAAATGGTGGAGAAGAAGTCAAATTTCTGGTTGAAGATTTTTTCAAAACTGAAATTCACCAACTGATTGATGATGGCACGGCAGAAATTGTCGCGTTGCGAGCTGTCGGTAATGTAATTGCTTAGCTCGTCAAAGAGGGTAATCTTCGCACCTGTTCCTGTCTTAACAGAGAAAATATCGTTGTTGAAGATTGCAATATCACGGAGTGTATCGTCAAAGAATTTGGCAAATTCTTCGTTGTTTTGTCTGTTGTGCAGGTTCGACAAGAAATGGGCTCGCTTCAACTTGGCGCTATCGGGGCTCAATTTCATCAGCAGCATTTCGTATTGCGAATCAGTGTATTTGGCAATTTCCTGCTCCCAGCTTTCAGCCTCTTTGAGCTTGGGTTCAATCTGCTTTACTTCGTAGCCAAACTTGTCGTTCATGAATTTATAGAGAAACACCTGGGTAATGATTTTGAATTCATTGCCATCATTCCCCAAACCATACGAAGTGCAAACGCCTTTCAGGTTATCAATCAATTCTTTTGTTTGTGCTGTAAAATCCTGTGTTACCATCTTTGGGTTCCCTGATATTCGTTCATGTATTCTTTTACCAAACAGTTGTTGATGTATCGGGCCGAATCTGGCTCCAGATCTATTTTGTTTTTGTGGAAACTATTGATCACCATTTGAATCATGAGTTTTTCGAAATAGCTTTCGTTGTCGAGCAATTTGGTATTTATCAATACCCGCTCGTCTGCCTGATTCTTGATATCCATCAAGGTTTCGCATATTTCACTTTCCCGCTTCGAGATGTTGCCTTTCTCCAGAATGCGTTTGTGTAAACAGGCATATTTGGCATCGTAGGCATATTTGGCTTTGAGCAGATTGTTTCTGCGGTTTAGTTCAGTTACCCTGTCAAAAATTTGCTGCAAAGAACCAATGTTGTTTTTCATATCCTCCTGAGAAATCTCATCGAGGTTTTTCTTGTCGAATAGTCGCTTTAACTCATCATACAATGAAACGAATTCGGGGTCATTCTGGTCGAAATTGCCTCCCAATGCTTCCCTGGTTTTGCGCAGCATGTCTTTCAACTGGTCTGCAATGATCATTTCCTCTTCTGACACTTTTCGAAACATGAACAGCACATTTTCAAGTGCCACATTGAGCAGCTCAGTAGAATCTGCATTGTTTTGAATCGAATCTTTCAGGTTCAGCAGATCCAGGTGCCTGGCAGTTTCGTTGTAGAGTTCGTTGAGTTTTTTGAAACCCACCTTCTCCAACAATTCATAATGGCCCAAAAACCGTATCAGGTTGTAGAGGTTTCTGGCATTCTCCAGTGCTTTCTTAATTTCCAGCACCTTGGTGCGGTCTTCTAACTGGCTAATTTGTTGAGAGAACAATTCAGCATTGAGTAAATCGTAATGCCATAGTGCCTCCTTGATCTCCTTTATCT
>CAIRSO010000645.1 GCA_903881215.1 uncultured Bacteroidia bacterium | reverse complement strand
CTGTGAGAAATGTCATTTTGATGCAGATAGGCGATTAATCAGCTCTATCTAAAGAAAAGTGGAGGAGGCATTGCTTGACTCCTCCACATTAATTTAGCTTTATAAAACTATAATTGTAATAATTAATAACCCGGGTTTTGAGTCACTCCGAAATTATCAACATCCTCCCATGGAATTGGAAATACTTCATTTTTACCGGCCTTAAAACCTGGAATTTTTGTTGCTGCCTGTCCAGTTCTCACTAAATCATAAAAATATTCTCCTTCCATAGCAAATTCCAATCTTCGTTCATCCAAAATAGACTGTTTCGTAGCTGGTACGCGATGTAAAGCATCTCCAAATGCCCTGTCCCTAACCTTATCTAAATAACTCTGGGCTTTTGCTGCATTTGTACCTACATTGGCTTCGGCAGCCATTAATAAAACATCAGCAAATCGAATTGTCCGAATATTGTTTCCATAGCAGAGCTGAGGTTGTCCACTCGTTTCTCCCAACATTGGCAGATATTTTTTACTAAAATATCCGGTATGTCTGTAAGATACGGGAGTATATGTGACATTTAAAGCTGGATTTGCCAGTTTATATGCCTCTATATCAAAACAGGTGGCGTCTCTTCTTTTATCATCCGGAGCATACGCATTATATAACTCTTTGGTTGGTAAATTATAACCTCCTCCGTCTGCATAAGGCATGCCGGCGGCACCTCTAAGTCCAACTACTCCCATTTCCCATACTGCATAATTCCCTTGACCAGTATTACGGCCTGCCCAGTTCCAGTAAGGAGAATTATTAGAGTACTGAACTTCAAATACAGATTCAGAGCCATTTTCGCCTGTTAGCAGAAATTGGCTTCCAAAATCAGGCACCAGGCTAAATGGTCCATTAATCACATTCTCCAGCATTGCTGCCGCCTCAGGTAATTTATTCTGATATAGTAAAACTTTTCCTAACAAAGCCTGAGCCGCATATTTAGTAATCCTGCCTTTCTGGGCTGCAGTAGAAGGTAATACAGCAATAGCCGCCTTTAAATCAACTTCAATTTGCTTATATACCTCTGCTTTGGCGACTCTTTTCATATTTCCAAAATCACTAATTGCTATTCTTTTATCTGTAAATACTATAGCATCTCCAAAATTCTTGACTAACATAAAATATTCGTAAGCCCTTATGAAATACAGTTCACCATACAAAGCATCTTTCCCGGCAAAGTCTATTTTTATGCCTGTAGGATTCTGATCTTTATTTTGGACCATATAATTCACTCTGTTAATACCTTCATAGGTAAACCGCCATAAATTTACAGCTTCTGCATTTTGTGTTGCAGAAGTTAAAGTATAATCATCTATATTTTGAATTATGAGCTGATCCGTAGCACTGTTGCCGCCGGATACTGAATTGGTTGTAGCAAGATCCCCATAAATAAGCGGCTGATGAGTAATCCATTGCATTGGGCTGTAACAACTCACTGCCATTGCTCTGTAATCGGCCTCTGTTTTTAGAAAATCTAATTCCGTTACCTTATATTCCGAATGTGGATCAAAATCTACAAATTTATCACAGCTGGTAACAAGCGTTATAAATAACACCAACCCTGTTATTATTTTAATAGTTTTCATACTAACTTTATTAATAGTTTAAAATTTAACACTCAATCCCGCTGAATAGGTTCTTGATTGTGGGTATAAACCTAAATCCACACCTGTATTCAATATGTTGCTACCGTCCGATATTTCAGGATCAAATCCAGGATATTTTGTGAATGTATGAAGGTTTTTAGCCTGTAGATAAAACCTCAATTGGCTTAATCCCATTTTGCTTAGCAATGAAGAAGACAAAGTATATCCAACTTCCAGATTTTTGATTTTAACAAATGTACCGTCTGCAATAAACCTTTGTGAAGGCCTTGTGTTTTCGTTATTATCCTTAAATGTATATCGGGGATTTCTGGCATCGTTGGTAGAACCTTCGCCTGTCCATCTGTTTAAAACCGATGTAGGCATATTACAGGACACATAACCCCTGGAATACCCACCCATATAAATATCATTCCCAACTGAAGCATAAGTAAATACACTCAAATCAAAGTTTTTGTATTCAAATCCCATGTTCCATCCCAGAGTAAATTTTGGATAAGGATTTCCAATTTGTGTTCTATCGTATGCATCAATTTTCCCGTCAGGTATACCTTTAGGGCCGCTTATGTCAACAAACTTAATATCTCCAGGTACTGCATTTTGAGTAGGGCTTGCTGCGATTTGAGCTGCGTTTTGAAACAACCCGTCTGTTTTCCAGCCGTAAAAATAACCAGGAGCATAACCTTTCTCAAATCTTGTTACCAAGTAATAATTTGGAGTAACTAATCCTCCTCCTCCAAGAACAGCTGATCCATTGATATTGGTTGCAGTAACTAAATTTTTTGCAGATGAGAATGTAACTGATGTATTGAATTTAAGGTTTTTAGCGCCTGAATTGCGATATAAAACTGATAATTCAACGCCGCTACTTTTTGTCGAGCCAACATTAGACGAAATAGATGGCAGAGTACCAGCATAGTAAGGAATGGGGCTGACAAATAATAATCCATCAACTTTCTTATCAAAATAATCAGCTGTCAAAGAGAAATTTTTCAACAAGGTAATATCAAATCCAATGTCAAATTGAGATTGTCTTTCCCATCTTAAGAAAGGATTGGCAAATGAGCTAATTGTTGCACCTGAAACTAAAATTCCGTCAAACTGATAACCGTTATTATTTGGAGTACCGCCACCTTCATAATTCGGGCCACCAATACTTACAGTTGCTAAAACCGGATCTACCCTCTCATTTCCTGAAGTACCATAACTACCCCTGATTTTCAGGTAATTAATCGCATCCAAATTAAAAAAAGATTCTTTAGTTACCACCCAACCCAATGATCCCGCATAAAAACCAGCAAATTTATTATTTTTACCAAAAGCCATTGAACCGTCACGACGGGCAGAAAATGAAGCTAAATATTTTGCTTCATAGTCATATTCGAGTCTTCCAAAATAGGATGCATTTCTCCGGGTTAAAGTCTTATACTTATTAGCCTGAACAGCATTTGTATTCGATGCTGAATTTACTCCGGTTGCAGCTACCATATCCGCCCAGTCCCAGATATTATCACGAATATCCTCTCTATTCATAACATATCGACGACCTGTTATCTGTGCTGCAGAAATACCAGCCACTGCATTAAAGGTATGCTTTTCTTTAAAAACATAGTTGTAGTTAGCAAATGTTTCAAAAGTATAGTTAAAAGATGCAAGCACATCTTCCTGTACCCTATTGTGGTTTGTACCTTTTACAGTACCGTCGGCATTCAGAGTACTAAATTCATGTGCCGGGCCATAGAAAACAAGCGGAGTAAATGTTTTACCGAGTGATTCCCATTTCACATAACCTAAACGAGAAGTTATTTTAAGGTTTTTCAGAACTTCATATTGCAACTCTGCTTTTCCATATAATTTGTCATCATTATATATATTTTGTGCAGCGTCTATTTGAGCTAATGGATTTACATTTTGTTTCGTTATCAAGTTGCTAAAACCATATATTCCTATGGTATTGGGCACTTTATTAAAAACAGGCACTGTAGGGTCGAAATTTAATGCATTACCTATAACGGCACCGAAATTGCCTTCAGGAACAGTCTTTCTTCGCGTATGCACGTAACTGGTATTTAAGATTAACTTTAGTTTTGTGGTTAAATCAAAAATTAAATTGGCTGTTAAGCTGTACCTTTCGAATTTTGATTTATCACTACCTGCAACAATACCGCCTTGTCCTAAATACCCCCCCGAAATGAAATAGCTCATCTTATCACTGCCACCTTTAGCCGATAAGTTATATGTAGAAACCGCCGCTTTATGAAAAATCTGATCTTGCCAATTTGTACCTTCTCCTAGTGATGCTGGGTCATTGAAGATTTTTTGCCCTCCTGAAGCTAAACTGCCTTCATTATTTATCGTGGCATATTCAGTTGCATTTAGCATATCTATTTCTTTCACAACTCCTTGTTGCCCTATATCAGCATTGAAGCCAAATTGAGTTTTTTGATTTTTCCCCCCACTCTTTGTTGTAATTACAATAACACCATTTCCTCCTTTTACACCATAAATGGCGGTGGTAGCAGCATCTTTTAAAACACTGACAGATTCAATATCTGCAGGGTTGATTGCATTTAAATCAGTCATTGTTTGAGGAATACCATCCACAATTACAACTGGGTCCGTACCTGAAAAAGAAGGAATCCCTCTTATCAATGCCAAAGGTTTACTCCCTGGCGAACCATTCCCTATTATGGTAACGCCTGCAGCCATACCCTGCAAAGCTTGTTCTATCCTGACCGGATTTAGTTTTATAATATCTGAAGCCTTAACAGTAGAAATTGCACCTGATATTTTGGAAATTTTTTGAGTGCCGTAACCAATCACAACAACATCATCAATCCCAATTGTTTCTTCTTCAAGTGTTACATCAATTGTTGTCTTACCTGATACAACAATCTCTTGATTTCTTAGTCCGACAAACGAAAATATCAAAATAGCATTTCCAGGAATATTTGATATCGAATATTTGCCGTCAGCATCGGTGATAACTCCAAGAGAAGTCCCTTTTAAAACCACCGAAACACCAGGAAGTGAACCTCCTGAGGAGTCAGTAACTTTGCCGGTAATCTTCTTTCCCTGAATGGTTTGCTGAATTACCTCCGTTATCTCTTCGCTGGGTTTGTGGATAACGATCAGTTTGTTGTTGATGGTATAGGTCAACTCTGTGCCAGTTAAAACATCGTTCAGGATTTTTTCGACAAGCGCATCGTTTTCGTTCATGTTCAACCGTTTGGAACGGTCAAGCTGACCCATGTTGTAAAAAAAGGAAAAGTCCGACTGATGCTCAATCATATCAAATATTTCCTCAAGGGACAGATTTTCGCCTACCACTTTCAACCTGGTGTTTTGTGAATAGGTCGAAGCCGGAAGCTGAAGCAAGGCAACAAAGAAGATAAGAATGGTTAATTTCATAATCCGTAAGGTTCGGGTCAGTCCAACAGGTGTGGACCAACTCTGGTTAATCCATTTTTTTTTCATAGATTTGTAAATGTTAAGACAATTAATAACTAAAATTGATTGTTTGAAGGCAAAATGTTGTGGCGACAGTTTGCCTTCTTTTTTTCTGATTTTTCATAGCCGGACCGCTTTAAAACAGTCTCTTCCAGCTAGTATTTTTAGTTTTTACGCATAGGCATTTTGCTTAATTATTTGATTTATAGATAATATTAAATTCACGAAAGGATGTTCTTTTGTAGTCTATCGATGAGGTTAGTCTCAAGGCATCGAGTACCTGCCAGATCGTCTCCTGGTTTTTAAACCTTCCGGTATAGGTGTAATTCATCAGCCGTGCATCAGAACAGGTCAATTTCACATCGTACCATCTTTCCAATCGTTTGGTCAGGTCAGAAAATCGGATGGATTTGAAAATGAACTCCCCGTTTTTCCAGGCAGTCTCCTGTTCAACATCCGCATTCACCAGGGAATACTTTTGCGCATTTCCATCCAGCATGAATTTTTCACCCGGTTTGAGCACAAACTCCTGGTTAGATTTGTTAAGTTGAAGTTTAACTTTTCCTTCGGCAAGTGTGGTAGAGCCTAAAACGTCTTCACCATAGGCACAAACATTGAAGCTGGTTCCGGTAACCCGGATATCAAAATTTTTCGTTTTGACCAGGAATGGATGTCCTGCATCAGATTTCACATGAAAGAAGGCCTCACCCGAGAGGGTCACGCTTCTGTTCTGACTTGTAAATGAATTGGCATAAGTTAGTTCACTGCCAGAATTTAAATTGATTTCAGAACCATCAGCAAGGGTAACTTTGGAGCGCGAACCCAGCGGAACAGTGACCACCTGGTACCCATCCATGCTTTTCTCCGAAGTTGTCGGGACAAAGATATTGATGACCAAAGCCAATAGCAGAACAGCAGCTACGGCAATCGCGCTGCGAATAAACACCATTCGTGATTTTCTGCTCCGGAAGTATTGCTCCTTGTAAAACTTGGCCAATTGAATTTCTGTGTAATCAGCCATTTTCCGGGAAGAATCCCACAAGTCTTTTAAAGCAATATATTCTTTCTTGTTTTGTTCTGACTCATTGACCCAGGCCAATAGTGTTGCGGTTTCGACCTCACTGCATTCCCCGTTAAAATGGCGAACGATCAGATTTTCTGTGTCGTTGAAATCTTCCTTCATTGATCTTAGTTGCGTTTGATACCATAATAACAACTTAGCAATGAAAACTACGTCAGGAAGCTGAATCTATTATTTAAATGTGCCGGACAATTGCATCAGGACAAAAAATGTTTTGGGGGATATCTTCTCTTTGAGGAGGGTAAGCGCCCTGAAAATGCGGGTCTCGACCGTTCGTACGGGGATATTCAGTTGCTTGGCAATCTCCTTGTTTTTGAGCCCCTCGTACCGGCTTAATATGATAACCTCTTTGTAAATAGGTAACAATGAATTGATGGCATCCTCCAGTTGCTGCAAACTCTCTTTCTCTATCAGGGAATTCTCTCCGGACTGATATTGGAAGACCTCTAATTCCTTTAATTCAGCTGCTGCAATCTGCTCATATTTGCGAATGACTTTTCTGTGTTTGATATAGTTTAAACAACTATTCTTAATCGCATTGAACAGATAGGACTGAATCTTCAATTCATCCACTCCCAACTTTTCATTTTCCCACACCGAAAGGAAGACATTCTGTACGATATCCAAAGCATCACTTTCATTTTCAATAAATTTCAGTGTGAACAAATAGAGCCGATGGTGGTATTTCCGGAATACCGAATCAAAATCCATGCTTAGAAAGTTGGTTAAAACCTATCCCAAATATAGCATCAAATTACCGTAAAGCAAACCATTTCACTTATTTCTATTCTTGGAATTGGAACCCTGATCCCTGTATCCGTCAACTGATGTTTTAGTTTTTCTCCGGCAATCACGGAACTTACAGCAAAATTGCTGATTGGAAGATTCAATTTCACCCAAACATCCGTCAAAGCACCCGGATGTTTAAAATGTACTAAGACACAATTCTAAGAGCACAGAAATTTTCATTTACCTGTAGTAATAAAGATAATATATTAGCTATTTATGTATTTTTTAATTAACTTTGGATAAAATATTATCCAATTAGATGTATTCATTAGAACCAACTCCGCTGGAGATAAGTAAAACACTGGCCAGGAAACACCGTACATTGCGAAAACAGCTTTCTATGTCGCAGGAAGAGATGGCCGAACGTTCTGGCGTATCCCTGGGAAGTTTAAAGCGTTTTGAGAGCTCAGGGAAAATATCGTTGGATTCGCTGCTGAAACTGATGCACCTTTTGGGTCGGTTGAATGAATTTGACAACTTCCTGCTTGTAAAAGAAAACCTTGATGACGTTAAGAAACTATTTACAAAATAAACAATGGTAGGTATTAGCAAACTATTCATATCACTGCTTTTCAATGGGAACAATTTGGAAGTTGGAGAACTGGTGCTTTCTGACCAAAAAATATATTTCAGGTACAATACTGATTTTCTTAAAACCGGGCTCAATCTTTCGCCCATAAAGCTCCCATTTACAGGTGATATAGTAAGTGCAGTTAAACAACCTTTTGACGGATTGCTCGGTGTATTCAACGATTCATTGCCCGACGGCTGGGGCAGGCTACTCCTGGATCGTTTCCTATCTTCCAAAGGTATTGACATCACCTGGATCACTCCTCTTGACCGGCTGGCGCATGTCGGATCTCAGGGAATGGGAGCACTTGCGTACAAACCGGAAATTAAGGCTGAAAATACGACAGATCTATTCAGCGAACTGGACATCCTTGCTGCTGAAATGAACCACCTTATACAAGGTAACAGTTCAGAAATTATCGAGGATTTGTTTATCCTTGGAGGTTCTTCCGGCGGTGCCAGACCGAAAATATTTGCCGCGTACAATCCGCTTACCAACGATTTAATACAAGGCGCAGACAATGTCCCGGCAGGCTATGACGAATGGATCATCAAATTCCCATCAGCAGCAGATAGCAGGGAGATTGCCAAAATAGAATTTGCTTATCACAAAATGGCCCTACTGGCAAGTATTGAAATGAGTGAATGCATGCTTTTTAAAGGGAAATCAGGGCAGACCTATTTTGGAACTAAGCGGTTTGACCGCATTGCAAATAAACGTCTGCATACACACACTGCTTCCGGACTTATGCATGACAACTTCAGAATGAGTACAATGGATTACGGGCATTTGATGGATTGCGCCTTCCGTTTGGAAAAGCACGTAAAAGCTTATGAAAAAGTGTTCAGGCTGGCTGCATTCAATGTTTATTCGCATAACCGGGACGACCACAGTAAAAATTTCTCCTTCCTGATGAATGACAAAGGAGAATGGAAGTTCGCCCCAGCCTATGACTTAACCTTTTCATATTCCGGCTATGGGTTTCACAGTACCATGATAGCAGGGGAAAGCAAAAACCCGGGACGAAAAGAGCTAATGAAACTGGCCACGCATTTTGGGTTGAAAAATGCAGGTCCAATTATTGAGGAAGTTCAGGAAGCCATCAACCAATGGGGAGCACTTGCAAGGGAATATGGTATCACCAATGAAACAAGGAATACAATTCAATTAGCAATGGATAAGATCAGGGATTAAAGAGTACTTCCAAATTCACTCAATTTGGGTAATTTGATGGATCTCATGAGGATAAAATACCTTTTGGCAACTATCTCACCCTATCTTCTTCCCCGCCATTGGTCCCGGTTTGAGTGAATGAATTTCTGATATTTTGATAACCACCACTGCCTTTGGTTTGGGTAACCCCATTTTAGCTGACATGGCAGCGGCCTGCTCATACAATTCTCCACCCTCATGCAAAGTAGGCGCACCAAAAAATCTGAATCCATCCAGGATTTCGCGGTTGACAACGGCAATGGTAACCTTTGAGCCTCTTTTTACATTGGCATAAGTTGTGCCACCGGTACCTTCTGTGAAAACAAGCTCATCATCAGATAAAACACGGGTCGATCTTTTTGGAGCAACATTGGGGATTCCGTTTGCATCTACTGTTCCGACAAAACACTGCTGGGCAGCAATCATCTCTTTCATTTCCTGGGTAAGTAAGGCCATAGCCGGGTTGATTAATGGTTAATGGTTAATGGTTAATGGTTAATTTTAAAAAGCTTTTCCGATGACAATTTACGAAATTAACCTGATTTCTTATCACTCCTGATTTGAATTTTAGATGAGAGGTAACTCAACTGATATTAGTCATATTTATATATGTAGGTTTTTATATATTTGAGATAACTAAATTTCTCAAACTTAAAACCACACCTATGAAATACCCATGTGCCAATTTTCACTACAACCGGAAATGATTTGTGGGTATTGGCTTCGCCGATCTTCGATTCCATATGGCAATTAAAAAACAAATTATAATCATATGAAAAGAGCAATCCTCTTCCTGTTTGCATTTATGCATGTTGTAATCGCCTCAGCCAGTGAGGCGGACCTGGTAATTCCACAGTTGACATCCGATCAGAATAACCTACTGCTGCTAGGATTTGCTGTGTGTTTTTTCGGAATTATTTTTGGACTTACGATCTTTTTTAAGATCAGGCGACTGCCCGCGCATCCATCAATGCTTGCAGTTTCGCGCGTAATTTTTGAAACCTGCAAAACCTATCTGATCCAGCAGGGGAAATTTATTGTGGTATTATTTTTAGTGATCGGAAGTGCCATCGGCTTTTATTTTGGATTTTTACAAGGATACACGGTTGCACAGGTCACGCTGATCCTTTTCTGGACGATGATCGGCATTATGGGATCCTACAGTGTTGCCTGGTTCGGTATAAGAATGAATACCTACGCCAACAGCAGAATGGCCTTTGCTTCCCTTGAAAGAAAACCGGTGAAATTGCTCAACATCCCGCTCGATGCCGGCATGAGTATCGGGGTAATGCTCATCTGCGTTGAATTGATTATGATGCTCATCATCCTGCTTTTTGTACCCAGAAGTATGGCCGGTGCTGCCTTTATCGGTTTTGCCATTGGCGAATCGCTTGGTGCTAGTGCCTTACGCATCGCAGGAGGTATCTTCACCAAAATAGCCGATATTGGTAGCGACCTGATGAAAATCGAATTCAAAATTCAGGAAGACGATCCACGGAATCCCGGGGTCATCGCAGATTGTGCCGGCGACAATGCCGGAGACAGCGTAGGCCCAACGGCAGATGGCTTCGAAACTTATGGTGTTACCGGAGTCGCCTTGATCAGTTTCATCGTTCTGGCAATTGGTCAAAGCATGCCGGAAGCCGAAAAACTTCTTTTCCAAAGCACCTTTCTTACCTGGATATTTGCCATGCGGATTCTGATGGTGATTACTTCCATCGGTGCATTTCAGGTGAACAAACTATTCACCAAGCTCTTTCATGAAGAGAAGGAAGACATTGATTTCGAAGAGCCGCTCACCATGCTGGTTTGGCTAACCTCGCTTTTCTCGATTGTCGTCACTTTTGTATCAAGTTATTATCTGATAGGCGAACTGCCTGGCCAACTATGGATTACCCTCTCCACCATCATCAGCTGCGGAACATTCGGAGCGGCACTGATCCCTGAAATTACCAAGCTTTTTACCAGTCCCAAATCAATACATGTGTCGGAGACAGTCGAAGCATCCCGCCAGGGAGGAGCCTCGCTGAATATCCTCTCCGGACTGGTTGCCGGTAATTTTAGCGCCTTCTGGCTAGGCATGTGCTTCATCGTTCTGATGTACATCTCTTACATTGCAAGTGGTTATATTCCGGCTAACCTGATGGTCTATCCTTCCATTTTCGCCTTCGGACTTGTGGCTTTTGGTTTTCTGGGGATGGGACCCGTCACCATTGCGGTGGATAGTTACGGTCCGGTGACCGACAATGCCCAATCCATTTATGAGCTATCGCTGATTGAAAAGATTCCCAATATCAAGAATGATATCGAAAAGGATTATGGTTTCAAACCGGATTTTGTAAAAGCCAAACACTATCTCGAAGCCAACGATGGAGCAGGAAACACCTTCAAAGCCACTGCCAAACCGGTGTTGATCGGGACAGCAGTAGTCGGAGCTTCCACCATGATATTTTCCCTGATTCTGATTATCCAAAAGAAAATCGGGGTGCAGCCGGAACTTATTCTCAGCCTCCTGAATCCTTATACCATCCTGGGATTTCTGGCAGGTGGAAGTGTCGTTTACTGGTTCACCGGGGCATCGATCCAGGCAGTGACAGCTGGTGCCTACCGGGCGGTTCAATACATCAAGGACAATATCCGTCTGGGTGATGATGCAGAAGAGAGTGCTTCTGTCGAAACTTCAAAAGAGGTAGTTCGAATATGCACCAATTATGCCCATGCCGGAATGATCAACATTTTTATTGCCATTTTCTCTTTTGCTTTGGCTTTTGCCTTCTTCTCAGCACCATCGGCGACTGCGCAAAATGGAGTGGCTGAAGGAAACATGGCTGTATCATTTTTTGTCAGCTACCTGATTTCACTTGCAGTATTCGGTTTGTTTCAGGCAATTTTTATGGCCAACGCCGGAGGCTGCTGGGACAATACAAAGAAAGTCTGCGAAGTTGATCTGAAAGAGAAAGGCACACCCTTGCACGATGCCACAGTGGTTGGCGATACTGTTGGAGATCCATTCAAAGATACTTCCTCCGTAGCCCTCAATCCGATTATTAAATTCACAACGCTTTTCGGATTGCTTGCCATGGAAATTGCCATCAGCCAGGAATTTCGGGGGATAGCACCCTATGTAGGAGCCGTTTTCCTGATGATTGCCTTGGTTTTTGTCTATCGGTCGTTTTATTTGATGCGGATTATCAAAAATTAGGAACACATACTATTCAACAGATCTTCTGCAGAATAAAAAAACCGGCTTCAAACCGGTTTTTTTTATTCTGTAATCGAGCGAAATCAAGCTGCAGGCTTAATTCTTTCAATGATGACATAGGCCAGATTGAAACCCTCCATAATAATTCTTGAGTCCTTGGTTCCGTCATAATACCCACATAAATGAAGTGAATTATAGGCTTCATTGACGTAATTCAGGAGCTTTTTATCGGTTCTGGCCACGGCCTCCTGGTAATATTCAATGTGCTTCCGACCCTTTGTCTTTTCAATACCTTTGAGCAGCAGATAGGCATCCAGTGCAATCAAAACTGCATTGTAGGCAGTTCCGCAGGCCGTTTTTACATATTTCTTATCAATGTAAAATCGGTCTTGCTTGCCTGCTTTTTTCAATGTCTCTTTGGCATTGTCCATGTAGCGCAATGCTTCACTGTAGTATTTTCGCCTGATTTTTTCCT